>NZ_JCACHA010000607.1:0-17303 GCF_059503625.1 Skermanella sp. | reverse complement strand
ACTACCTTGCCAACTCAGGCTACGCGTTCGACTAAACCTGAAATGCTCTAGATCGGCTGAATCACAGACCGGGCGGAGCAGCGGTATGCCGCTCTGCCGAAGCTACATCAGGGTGATCTCTGAAGCGCCTGCATACCTTTATTCCACGGGATCGCCATTGGTACCTGATACTCCAATCAACTACCGCGATCTCGAGCTGATGCTGGCTGACCGCGGCGTGGAGTTGACCACGCCACGATCTCCCGCTAAATCACGGTTTATGCGTCGGAGTTGGAGAAGCGGGATCTGATGACCTGATCCCGGTGCTGCTGACAAGCTTGTTTTAGGTGCGGGCCTGAGCGGCCTCCCGGAGCTGCCGATCAAAGGTACCAGGTGCAGGTCTCATACGCATCCGACTTGCTATGTTCAGGCAAACATCAGGTCATTGTCCATTACAGTGAATGTTGCCGGTCCTGCGGCCCTCAGCGCGGCAGAGCCATTTGCAACAGCGGCGCCGTCGTAGGTCATCCCGTCCACATAGAGGTTGCGGTCGGTGGTCGAGGTTCCGCCCCAGGCATCGTTCAGGAAGGTGACGGCAACGTTATGGTTGCCAATCGCCCAGTTGCCTTTGATGGTTAGTGTGTCCGACTGGCCCGAGGAGTGCCAGGCCGTTGCGGTCTGCGTGCCGCCGATCTGCACGTTGTCCACCTTGACGGTATACTGCGCATTGCCCTGGTAGGCGTCTTGAGAGATGCGCAGCACCAGCGTGTCGGAGCCGGAGCCAAGCGTCGTCTGTATCGGCGCGGGTGCGGTGGGCGTTGGTGAAGGCGGCGCAGCGGTGTCGATGCGGACACCCTGGGTCGGAGTCCAGATCGGCATGCCAGTCTGGTCATAGATCGCGTTGCCTTGACCAGGCTGGTTATAGGCGGCCAGTCGTCCATAGCCGTAGCCATAAAAGACTACCCCGTCCGACGGCAGTGTGGAGGCAAAGTGGATTTGCAGCGTGTCGACAGAGAGCATTTCAACCCGGTTGGCGACGGCGACGCCCCCTGAACTTCGCACGGACCAACCGACCCCAGCAGCAGCATCCGGGTCCAACGCAGCAAAGCCTGCTGAGCGATCCTGCGTCACCTTAACCAACAGTGTGTTCGCGTCCTGCAGCTTGGCGCTGACCACTTTGGGCCCGTCCTCTGCGAGGTTACCACCGGCCAGCGCCACAGGCGAGTTTGGGCGAGCGTACTCGGCTGCCCACCACCACCAGCATGCCACCCCGGCCGACAAGCGCGAGGGACTGCGGAACGGCCACCGCTGGCCCTTCGGCCACGGCGAGCGCCTGGGCGATGCCGCCAGAGCCGGACCAGAAGAGCCATTCGGCGGAGGGCAGGCTGCCGCGGGCGACGGCATCTAGATCCTCAGGCAGCACGGCATCGCAAACCAGCGCCTCAACCTCCGCCTCCAGCGCCGCAGCGATCCCGGCCGCAGCCTCCCTACGGACAGCCGCGAGCGGCAGCAAGCGGGCGTGCAACCCCTCCGCTTCCAGCACCGCGACCAAGTCAGCGCTTGGGTAGGTGTGGTCGCGCGCCCAGAGCGCCGTCTCCTCCAGCGGCGTGCCGCCCAGGTAGATCCGGCCGCCCTCGGTGGTGCGCCTGGTAGCTGGGAACGCCGGGACAACGATGGCCATGGCGCCGGCGCCGCGGTCGCGCAGCGCCTGGATGGTGGCCCGCAATTCCGCCGCGGGCTGGCCGCGGAGGGTACTATCGATCTTCTTGATCAGCCGCATCCCAGGCGTGAGCCTTGCTTCGACCAAGCTGCGGTGTCGAGCAGCAGCGGCGGCTGGAGCCAAGCGACGGCTGTCGGTATTGATGGCGAACACCGTGGCCCCCACCGGCGCGGGCGCCTCGCCCCAGCCAACCGCGGCGGTGCGGCCGCGACGGGCAAAGGCGATGGCACAATCCGCTGCGCCAGTCAGGTCATCCGCTAGGATCAGCCAGCGCAGGGTCACGGGGGTCACTCCGCCGGCGCGGTGATGGTTGCAGTTGGGAGGCCTGGCCACGCGCCCACGGCCTTCGCAATCTAAGCGATCAGCAACGAGAGTAGCACGGCAGTGACGATGACGGCAGCGGCGCCCAGGATGAACGTATGCACCGCCGCCTCGGCATAGGCCCGGTTGGCCGCCGCCACGGCGGCCTGCACCGCTGCGGCATTGCCGGCGATGGCGGCCGCTGCGACGCCCACGACGCCGCCGCCGCCGGTCACACGGTCCGCCAGGAAGAGCGGGATGCCGTTGAGGAGGAGGACGGCCACGCCGAGACTATCGTCCAGCAGTCTAGCGTGCCAGATCCTTGCCAAGTCGAGCTCGCTGCCAAGGGCGAGTGCGAGGGCGAGGGCAAAGAAGGGAATCATCACCGCATGACGCGGGAGAGGAAGTTACGCATCTCCCAACCGGAATCGCCGAGCAGCATTCCGAACGGCAGCGCCTTTTCACCAATGGGTGGATTCGCAGGCCGCGGAAGCTTTCCATATTTGGCCTTATCCAACAAACAGAGGCCGGCCTGAGCGTCCTTTCGGTCGTCGCCGCGCGGTTTGAGCCACTTGGCGAAACCGGCCTGCGTCTGCTCAAGGGCCACCAGTTGCTTGCGGAAGCATGCCGTGCTCCCGAAGGTGCAGAAGACGGGCACCAAGCCGACCGCCACCGCATCCTGCATATCCGGCGTGCGCCAGTCGAGGCCGGATATGGTGCAGCCGCCCTCCAGCGCCGTGACCTCAGCGAAGACGCGCTCGCCCACCGCCGGCACCAGCGGTGCCGGGACGGATACGGAGAAGCGCCCGTCGACATCGCGGAATAGCTCGTCATGCAACAACACCGTCTCGCCCTGCGCGGAGCGGCGCCGCAGGCGGAGCGCGAAGGAGCCGCTGGCGTCGATGCCGAGCAGGAGCGAGGCGAGCCTGGTTACGCCACGCCACTGGCTCTCGAAACAGGCACCAAAATAGGTGTCGAAAAAATTGGTGGCCCCGTCTGCCAAGAGCAACTGGCCGCCCGCCTCTCTGCAGCCGTCCGGCAGCTTGGCCCTCCGGTTCTGCGGACGCAGATATAGCGGCCGTAGTGGGACCTAGTAGTCGAAGCGCAGGCGCTGCAGCACCAGGCCCTCAGCGCCGGCGTCATGCCGGCGGTGCGGCATGGCGAAGGGGGCGATCTGATCCATGCTGTGATCCTTATCCGGCCTGCCGCGCGCCCTGCGCCGCAGGCACGGGTGGACGCTCGCCCTCGAACGGGCGGGCGTAGTCGCCGGTGTTCGGTGCGGCTACGAGCAGGTGACTCCGCTGCGGCGCCGGCCGGCGCATGAAGCCGCCCCACCAGCCCCCGGCCGTCAGGCCGAGCCACCGCCCGAAGCCCGCCGCGTCGGGCCGGCGGCGCAGCAGGAAATAGCAACCGTAGCGGACGATATCGGCAGCCAGGTAGTGCCACATGCCGTAGCGGCGGAAGATGTAGCCGCGGTTGCGGAACTGCACGCGCTGCTTAGCCTCGCCGAGCGGCAGAGTGGCGTAGAAGCGTCCGCTCAGGATCGGGTGGATCTCGGGCCTCGCGCCGGGGTGGAGGAATTGGGCGCCGGTCGCGATTTGCACCGCGATGCCGGCCCGGAGCGCGCGCAGCAGGAACTCCACCTCGTCGCCGCGGCAGACAAAGCGCGGATCGGGCAAGCCGATCGCCCGGAAGGTCTCCGCCTGGATGAGCACCCCGTTGAAGAGATGCGCGAAGCCCTCGATGCTCGGCGCGCCGTCAAGGTCATTGGCGAAAAAGCGGGTGCGCCCGGCGATGCGGATCGGAAAGGCGAGCCGTCGCGGATCGTCTTGATCGAGCACCATCGGGGCGGCGAGGCCAGCGCCGTCCTCGGCGAGGCTAGCCAGCCGCTCGAGGCAGTCCTCAGAGGCCGGGAGCGCATCGTCGTCCATCAGCCAGACGAGGTTGGCGCCCATCGCCAGCGCCGCCTCGATGCCGGTGCAATAGGCCGCGGCGCCGCCGAGATTGGTGGTGTGCCTGAGATGCCCGACACCGGGGAAGGCGGCGACGGCATCCGCCGTGGCAAAGCCGGGGCTCGCATCGTCGACGACGATGACAGCATCGGGTCCGCATCGCTGAGCTTGCAACGCGGCAAGGCAGCGGCGCAGCAGTGGCGCCCGATCGTAGGTAACGACCACTGCGATGATGCGCTTCGCATAGGACTGCATACGCTCCATACCTGCTTGGGGTCGAGGCATAAACATTCAATAAAGTTCTGGTTATCGAAATAAATCTTTTTAATAGACAAGAAATGTACGAAATCGCACAAATAGAACTATAGGACCGTTGATGCGATCTTCTAAGCGGTGAAAAGCGGGGCGGTTATGGGCCTCACGCAGCATTGACCGGCCCTCGGTAGTCTTGTCCGGGTACCGATGCTCCTATAGCGGTCAAGTGGCGTTTTGGGCTAGGCAAACGGCTTTGGATGGATGGCAAGATAGCCGAAGATCTCGCGCACGACGAAGCGCTTGAGGCAGCGGATGATCTCCCGCTTGCTCTTGGCCTCGGTGGTGTGGCGCCGGACGTAGTCGAGAGTGGGCTGATGGGTGCGCATGCGCACGACCACCACGCGGTGGAGGGCAGCGTTTGCCTGACGATGCCCGCCGCGGTTCAGCCTGTGCCTGCTGGTCTTGCCGCTCGAGGCCGGCACCGGGCAGGCGCCGCAGAGCTTGGCGAAGGCAGCTTCGGAGTGGATCCGCGCCGGTTCTGCGCCGACGAGGACAAGCATCTCCGCCGCGGTCGCGGTCCCCATGCCATGCGCCGCGACCATCTCCGGCGCGCACCGCTCAGCCAGCCGGCCAAGGTGGGCATCGTGTGACCGGATCTCGCCGTCGAGGTCGAGCCAGCGGCGGGCGATGGCTTGTAGGCTGGCCTTGGCTGAGGCGATGGTCGTGGTCAGCGGCCCCGGCCGCAAGGCCACCAGATGCCGGACCAGCGCCATCCGGCCGGCGACTGCCTCGAGCTGCTCGCGCAGAGCCGCCGGCGCGCTGACGATGATGGCCTTCAGCGCCAGCATGGCCTAGGTGCGCGCCTTGGCGGCGGTGTCGCGGGCGACTTTGAGATGTCTGATCATCTCCACCTCACCGGTGCCGGCCTTGGGCAAAGCCGTGGCCTGCCCACCCAGCACGGCGCGGGCGGCGCCTTCGGCATCGAGGTGGTCCGTTTTGCCATGCCGGTGGCGCCGCCCGCGATCGGGCCGGCCGGCCTCACGAACGGTAGGCCCGCCGCACGCAGAAAGCGCGCCAGGCCGGCGCCGTACGCGCCCGTGCCCTCGATGCCAAAGGCGCGGACGGCTCCCAGTGATTGGGCCCAGGCCTCGAGCTCACGGTAGCCCTCAAGGCCAACGCGGATCGTCAGCTCCCCAACCCGGGCGCCGAGCCCGGTGACGGCCACGGCGGCCTGGGTGTGCTTATGGGTGTTGATGCCGACGATGATGTCGCGCGGGCTGGCCTCGTTCATGCTGCCGGTTCTCCGATCGGGTGCGAGTCCGGCGACCCGGCGGGCGGACAGGATTGTGACGGGATGGACGGCCTCAGGCTCCTATGAGGTCACCTCCCGCCCGATCGCCGAGCGTCGTCCGGCAGGCCGACACGTCGGTACCATGACACCAGGTCAATCAAGTTAAGGGTCAGATCCGCCGAACAACACCAACACTCTCACAGTCAAGTTGTGTGGGACTTGGCGGGTCGACCCCAAACCGGTAGACAGCTGGAATGAGCTTGTTAGCCGCCAAGCTTCCCGGCCGAGGTGATCAGCCAAACGGTCCGGCTGTACTTTCGCTTCCCGCTCGGCCTGCGCATGGTCGAGGAGATGCTGGGGGCACGTGGCATCGTAGTCAGCCATGAGCCCGTGCGGCAGTGGGCGCTCAAGTTCGGCCAGGAGTTCGCCAATCAGATCTGGCGGAGACTGCCCTGCGCTGGCGACAAATGGCACCTTGATGAGGTCGTTATCAGGATTGCCGGGGTGAAGCACTGGCTCTGGCGTGCCGTGGATCAGACCGGGATGGTGCTCGACGTTCTCGTTCAGAGCCGACGCGACAAGCGGGCGGCGAAGCGCCTTTTGCGCAAGCTGCTGAAGCGGCAATGCCGCGCGCCCCGCGTCATGATCACCGACAGGCTGTCGAGTTACGGCGCAATCAGGCGGGAGCTAATACACGGTATCGAGCACCGCCAGCACAAGGGCCTGAACAACCGGGCCGAGAATTCACATCAGCCGACGCGGCGACGGGAGCGGCAGATGAAGCGTATCAAATCAGCGCGGCAGGCACAGCGTTTCCTTTCCGCCCATGTCCAAGTCGTCAACCTCTTCCATCTCCGCCGCGACCATGTCGCCGCCAGTGGACACCGAGCCTCAAGGGCGCGTGCTTTCGAAGCATGGGCCGATATCAGCGGGACTGCCGCCGCGGCTTAAACGCCAGTCCCGCATCGCCCCCGGTCAGCCTTGGGCCAACAACTTGACGATGCCCTGGCCAGCCCGGGTTCGGGCGGAGCGGGGCCGGTCGCATGGCATTGCGAGGACTTGGCATGTGCCCTGCGCTCACAGTCCGTTTGAAAAAGGTGTCGTGGTCGGCCTGAAGGGCGCCGAGCAAGGTTACCGACCCGGTTTTAGTGTGCTTTTTTGCCTGAGCCATCAAGTGGACCTCGAACTTTCGCGCGCCGGTTCAAAAGCCGGTCGCCAGGCGACATCCAAAACGAGCTGTCAGTAGTTCGTGTGGTAGAATTGGTCGAAGCGCGCCGGCGCTTTCCCTTGCCGCACCGGATGATCAAAGATGTGCGCGAAATAGATGCAATGATGCCATAGTCGGGGAAAGTCGTCGGTACGGATAATTTTCTGCTCAATCTTGCGCAGCGGGTGGCGCTCGTTGAACTCGCGGATCGCCAAGCCCTCCCCAGCATAGCTGGTCTGCAGCACGTTAAGATAGGAATCATCCACCCAGACCGGTATGACGGGCGCGAGATGCGTCGCCTCCGCCTCGAAAAGCCGTAAAGCCGAGACGGACGAGTGGTACTGGTCCACATCGAGAGAGACGAAACCGATTGGCGCCTCGGCACTGCCATGCTCGCGCAGGAACGGCGCGAGCGTGTTCTTGCAGTCGCCGATAATCAGACGGCAGTTCGGCGGCAGTTGCGTCGCGAGCTTCTCGAAATTCGGCATGGCGAGCGTACCACTGCCCCAGAGCTCCGGATGGTCACGCCAGTCGGCAACTTCCGGCAGGCCGGCGCCAGTGTCGAAGCCGAAAATGCGGAACTCCACTCCCAATGTCTGCTGCAAGAAATCTGCGATCTCGCAGAGGTTGTTCAGCCCGGCACCATACCAGACACCGAACTCCACAATGGTGACCTTGGACAGCGACATGCGCAGCGCCGTCTCGGCCGCCAGCACCATGCAGTAGGCGTAGTGCCCGCGGTGGAACAGGTTCTGGCGGACGGCGCGGTACCCGATCTGCCGGCTCCTCTCGTCTGAAGCCGGAACAAGACCGGTGAGTGTCCGATGCGCGCGGCCGGGCTCGGCGCAGGTAATGACCTGAGCGGGCGAGAGGCCCTTGTCCCGCAGGAAAGCGATCGGCTCGGCATAATCCCTGATCGGATCCTCCGTGACGATGGTAGCCACTAGCCGGTCAAGAGCGATCTCGTCGAAGTTAAGGACCCGATGCCCAATCAGATCACCGCCGGCACGCTCGGGCCGCCGATCCGCGAGGACGACATCGGGATGGCCCACCAGCCGGTAGAGCTCTATCAACCCGACGGCGCGCGGCTCTGCGCCGAGGAGGAGGATCCTGGGCGAGGGGGCAGGCTCGTGCGGCATAGGTGCCGGGTCCGGTGCCGCAGGCAGCGGTGGGGGCTCGGGCTGGGCCTGTCCGAACCGGCTGATCCAGCGCAGCATGTTACGTGTGGGCATGGGTTTAGGGCTCTCCGTGCGGATAGTACCGTGCCGGCCGGGCGACGCCACTTGCAGCAGGAAGCGCCGACACGCCCGAATGTTGCCGCGCCTGACCGGACTGTGCTGCGGCATGGAGGGTTGCGCCTGGGCGAGGAGAGCCTTGCCGCCCGTCAGCCCGTCCGAGCCGACCAACACTCGCGGCCTGTTCTCGTCGGGGCGGCAATAGTCCGCTGATAAGACCATGCCGAGTGTTGCATTTCCCGATTCGGTTAGAATGCTCCTCCTACGTGTAATGTGACCCGTCCGTTGCAGTACCAAGTGGGGCGGGATGCAACCTCCAGCATCAAGAGGCCGTTCGAGAATGATCCCATCTCAGCTAACTCTTGGACGGGCGCCAAGGGTGAAGAATGTAGTGGTAGATGCCCCGGCCTGTCGGCGGCAAGGACAATTTGATGCGCCGTATCGTTACTGCCATCGTGACATTGGCTCGGCCGGGTGGGCTCGACCGCTTGCTCCAAACTCTTGGGGGCCAGCAGCTGCGCGCGGACGCCACCATCGTAGTGGAGAACCTGCCACGGCAAGAGATGACGGAGGTGCTGGCGCGGCACCCGGCAGTCCGCCACTTGATCAACCACCGCAATCTTGGCGGCGCAGGTGGCTTTGCCTATGGCATCCTCGCCGCGCTGGCGTACGGGGCCACGCATGTCTGGCTAATGGATGATGACGGGCTACCGCGGGATCCGGACTGCCTGCGCCAGCTGACCAGGGCCATCGAGGAGCATGAGGCGGATGTGGTCGCGCCGCTGATCCTCGACATTGAGGACGAGCAACGCTTGGCCTTTACCTATTTTGTGGAGGGCCGGCGGATCACGACGCGCGACGGCATGGCCGGCTTCCCGCTCGTGCGGCATTTTGCGCATCTCTTTAACGGCACGCTGGCGCGCGCGGAGGCCTTCGCACGCTTCGGCATTCCCAATTACCGCCTGTTTATGCCCGGTGACGAGATCGATTTCCTGCACCGCGTGCGCCGCGGTGGCGGGCTGATCATGACCATGACCGATGCCGGCTTCCGCCCCCTCCGGCGCCGCAGAGACTGTGCCGCTCGTGCGCGGCCGGCTGCCTGCGGTCATGCCGTCCGACCCGGGCAAGCAATTCCACTTCTTCCGCAACCGCGGTTACCTGATCCAGCGGCACCGGCTGGCGGCACAGGTGCTGCACGACATCCTGCGTTATTCCCTGCTGTTCCTGGTGGTCCGCCGCGGCGACTGGCGCGGACTGCAGCACTGGTTCCGTCTGACGCTCGCCGGCTTCCGCGAGGATTTCCGTCCCATGGAGCAGCTGGAGGAGATCGGCACGGCGCAACTCCGGCTACGCGCAGCGCGGTCCGAAAATCGGCGCCACGGCACTGATGACCACGCCCACCACCGATCCGATGCGTGACGCTCCACGCTACCCCGACCCGGCCGAGCAGCTGCCCGCGCCGGAGCTGCCGGCCACCACGCCGCCGGCCGGGCCGCCTGGGACGGTACAGGCTACCTTGCAGCGCCTGGTCGACCAGTTAGCGCAGGTGCTGAGCATGGATGCTGCGGTCGACAGCACGCCGGCGGCGGATACGGCGCCCTGGCAGGCGCCGGCGCTCTCGGATGCCGTGCTGCAGGAAGTGCGGTTCGACGCGCCCCGCTCCGGCCCGCGCGCCGCCTACCGCATCCTCGCGGGCCGCGTGCAGACACTGGATTTCGGCATCCTGCTCTCCGAAGGCGCGCGAGTGTCGTTCAGCGCCTATCTCAACAGCTTCTACGAACACTACTGGGCCCTGCATGCGCCGGTCCAGGACCTCACCCTGCGGCTCTTCGGCAGTGGCGAGGCGGTGGTAGAATTCTTCCGCGCGCTGCCCGACGGCTCGGACTACTGCATTGGCCGGCAACGGCTGCTGCTCAACCCGCAGCGTGGCGCGATGATCACCGCCGCGCTCGATCCCATGCCGGCCGGGGCGGGCCGCATTTTCTTCGAAGTCACCGCGACCTCCGGCGTGACCCTCCGCGCCGGGCGGCTGGAGACGGGCACGCCAACGCGGCAGGCAGTGCGGCTCGGCATCGGGCTCTGCACCTTCAACCGTGAGGTGCAGCTTGCCGGCAACCTCCGGCGATTGATGCAGTCTGCTTACTGGCGCTGGGCCAAGCCGCATGTTGTCATTGTCAATCAGGGCCACCGCTTCGCCTCCGCGGAGATGGTAGCGCTGTTATCCGAAATGCCAGAGGGTATCACGGTAGTCCAGCAGGCGAATCTCGGTGGCGCCGGCGGCTTCACCCGAGCGGCGATGGAAATCGTGCAGGAGGGCACCTGCTCCCACGTGCTGTTCATGGACGATGATATCGAGTTCGATCCGGCGGTGCTGGTGACCACGCATGCCTTCGCTGCCCGCACCACAGCGCCGACTGTGATCGGTGGTGCCATGGTGGACTTGTTCCGCCCGACCACGATGTACGAGGCCGGTGCGGTGGTCGACGCCAACAACATTTTGTGTGCAGCGCTGCACAACCGTCCGCTCGACCAGCCGCAGCTGCTGAACGAGCTAGCGCGCGAGGTGCCCTGCCACTTCAATGGCTGGTGGTACTGTGCCATCCCGGCCGGGCTGTTCCGCGAGTACGGGCTGCCCCTGCCGATCTTCATCCGCGGCGACGACATGGAATACGGCACGCGGCTGATGCGCCGCGGCGTGCCCACCGTCTCGCTGCCGCCCGTCGCAGTCTGGCACGAGCCCTTCTACGCCAAGGCGCCGGGCTGGCAGCTCTACTACGATCTGCGCAACCGCCTGATCTTCGCGGCCTGCCACCGTCCCTTCGTTCGACTCGATCGTAGCGTGGTCATCCTGCGGCGCCTGGTCGATAGTCTGCTGAAGCACGATTACCAGCATGCCGAGCTGGTGATCCGCGCGATCGAGGATTTCCTTGCGGGTCCCGCGGTGCTGGAGGCGCCGATGGATACGCTGCACCGGGAGATCGCGGCACTTGCCGCCGCACATGCGCCTGAGCGGCCTCGCTCCACGGTCGGCATGAAGGCGGCGGACTGGCGGGCGCCGCCGCACGGGTTATGGCGGCGTGCCACGCTGGCTATCGGCATGGCGGCGCTTTGGCTCGGCTTGGTGCGAAGGCGGCTGCGTCCCGACCATTTCTTCATTGACCAGTGGCATCCTTGGATGACCATGCATGTCTCGCAATACGGACTGTCGGACCGGATGCGATCCTACGTGCAGGTCTACAGCTACGACCGCGCGCGGCTGCGGAGTGGGCTGCGGCGCGGCTTGGCAGCGGTTTGGCGCTACCATAGAGAGGCCGGTCGGGCTGCCGGACAGTGGCGCGCGGCACATACGGAATTGACAAGCTGGCCGCGTTGGACCCGGCTGCTCGGGCTGGACCGTCAGTCCGAGCGTACGGCGCTCGTAACACAAGAGATCACGGAGGCCATGACGGGTCAGGCAAGGCCCTGACGTTGAGCTTGGCCAGAGAGCATGCAAATCGGGGGAAAGCTGGCTGCTGCTCGGGCGTGTTCGGGGCCAACTGGCGGAGAGATGAAGCCCTGATCCCCCCGGTCGGAGATCTGCCTCCTACGGGTCTGCATACTCTCCGCTGGACAGCGGGCCAGCCCCGAGCATCCTTGCCGGCATCACAGTTTCGAGGATGGCAGCATTGTCCTGTGAATCCCAAAGGCGCGCAAGGAGGATGGCATGACCCCGCTTTGCCTGCCAACGCTCGCCCCTGCAGCAGATGCGCTGCAGGCCGTGATCGCCGCGCGACGCGACGCGCAACGTATCCCGCGGGACTGGCGAAACCGGCTCGGAGGTGTCCTCCGGAACCTGCCTGCTATGCCGGGACTCGCGCCTATGCAGGTCATGGCGCGCGGCACGGTCCTCACCGGCGCGTACCGGTTCGGCCTTACGACCACCGAGCCTGTGAGCGGAAACGACCCGCACCAGAAGTTCTTCATCCGGCTTCAAGACTGCACTGATTTCGTCATCGACGGGCTCACCCTCCGCCGCGGCCGCAACGCCATCCTACTGCACCGGTGCCGGCGGTTCCGAATCCTAAACATCAACCTGTCCGACCTGGACGGCTACGGAATCACCCTGTTCGACTGTTCGGAATTCGAGGTGGCGGGTATCCGTGCCCGCAACCTGCTCTGCTCCGCCGTCATGGCGCTCGGCGACACAAGCATGGGCCTGATCCATCGAGTGGATGCGTGCGGCGGGCGCGGCTTCCTCAATTGCGATGCTGCCATCCACCTCTCGCAATGCACGCATGCGGTAACAGTAGAGGACGTGCCCGAGCGCAATCATGAGGCGTACAGCATCATCGAGAAGACCAAGCGCCCACACTGCATCGAGATGTCCAGGATGTGCCTGCAAGGCAACCGGGCGCAAGGGATCTACCTCGAAGGCGCCATAGCATGCCGTATCTCCCGCTCCCTCCTCGACGGTTGCAACAAGGAAGGCATCTGCTTCGATTGGGGCACAGCCTGCTGCGAACTGACTCAGAGCATCGTGTCGCGCAATGGCAGACGAGCAGCGATGACAACGGCAGAGATACGCGCCGACTTCATCGAGCGGTTCCCGCTGCTGCCGGACAACTCTTCCTCGATCAAGCTGCCGGGCATCTCCCTGGACAATGCCGCCTTCAACACCGTTAACTGCAACTTGGTGGTCGGGAACTACGGCGGCGCGGTGAAGCTCATCAGGGCCTGTTCCGGAAACCGCTTCCACTGGAATCTCGGCGGCTCCAACACGCGCGGCAGCAACGAGCACATCAGCTTCGCCTGGTTCAACGATCTGGGCGCGGGTGATTCGTTAGGCGAGTTCGCCGGCATCTTGCCCTGCGATATTGGTCCTTCCTACGAGAACATGTACCGGCGCAACCGCATCCTGGGCTGACCGGCGCGGGCGGGTCCGCATGGGCGGCGTTGTTGCACGGATCCGGCTGGCGGCGCTGCAGTTCGAACCGGAGTGGCAGGACGACCCCTCACCTGCCCTTGGGAGACCTGTGCGCGGGTCCGGTAAACCACAATTTGTAGTAGCCATCTCAAGCACCCAGATGCCAGATGCTGTATCTCGGACGACCCGCGCACAGCTCTCCTTAGGAGACCTGTGCGCGGGTAACGCTTGAGGCGTTTTCTGGCTGAGTGCGGTCCACTGAGCTCGGCTGATCAACAGCGATGCCGGATGAACTGCTTGAGGGTCTGCTCAGCTCATGCTGCTGGGTTGCTGAGCATTGTCAGGGAGCGGCGAAGGTTGTAGGCGATGGCGGTGAGGTGGACTTGCAGGGTAGCCTTGGCCAGTCCTCGCCATCGCATGCGGCGCAGGCCGTAGCTGCGCTTCCAGGTGCCGAAGATCTTCTCGATGCGGCAGCGGACACGGTGGATGGCGTAGTTCCAGCGGCGGAGCTTGCGCAGCGTGTCATCACCGGGGCGACCCCACATGCCTGTCAGCACGATGCGGGGTGTACCACCGCGGGCAGCGACCGCTGCGCCGAAGATGGGGCCACGGTAGGCGCTGTCGGCATAGACCTCGTCGGGTACCTCAGGCAGGGCACCGCCGCCGGCTCGGCCGTCATGCACATTCCCTGGTGTCACACAGAGCGCCTCGACCAGGGCGGTATCAGCATCGGCGCCAACATGGGCCTTGAAGCTGTAGATCGCCTTGCGCCGCTGGTGGCCAGCCCAGCCCGCCTCAGGATCGGCGAGACTTTGTTGCATAGGTCGGCCTGGACGCATTAGTCCCAGCCGACATCTGGATCAAGCGACGCGGACGTACTCCGGTCGCCCCAACTCGAGCATGCGGTTCAGCACTTCGGCGGCGATGCCCACCTCCACCGTCTGGCGCCTATCCGTTTGCGATCGCAATCCATTACCGATGACGCGCTTCCAGCGCGAGATGTCAGCCTCCACCAAGGCGCGCCAGCTGTATCCCGAGGCTCGCTGCCAGCCCATGCGGCCGCGCTCAGCGATACATCGAAGGTGCGCATCCCGCTGCGTCGGCGCGGTCTCGGCTGCGGCGCTCGGCACCGCACTCGCACGTGGCGGGACGACGACGACGGCATCGGGGTGCCGCGCCCTCACCTCGGCATAGACATCGTCACGGTCGTAGGCACCGTCGCCGGTCAGGGCCACCACCGGCCCATCCACTTGGTCGAGCAAGGGACCGACCTGGGAGCCATCGTCGGCATCTCGGTTGGTCAGCACACTCGCGGCGATCTCACCGGTGTCGGCGTCCGTGGCAAGGTGCAGCACCCGCCAGGCCCGGCGACGCTTGCTGCCGTGCTTCTCCTCCAGCCACCTACCAGGCCCACATAGCCGCAGCCCGGTGCTGTCCACCAGCAGGTGCACTGGCTCACGCCCGCCGGGCGGCCGGGGCACCTCCAGCGTCTCCGCCCGGCGGCTGAGGGTCGAGTGGTCCGGCACCGCCAAGTCGAGGCCGAGCAACTGCAGTATGGAGCCAATCAGCCCCTCTGTCTGGCGCAACGCCAGGCGGAACACGGCCCGCAGCGTCAGGGCAGTTGCGATCGCCAGGGCCGAGTACTTTGGCTGGGCGCCACGGCCGGTGCGCGCCTCGGCGCGCCAGCCTTCGATCGTCACCTCGGAGAACCACACGGTCAGGCTACCCCGAGCGCGCAGGCCCGCATCGTACTCCACCCAGTTGGTCACCTTGTGACGCTGTTTTGGGATGTGATGCCGGCGGGCAGCGTTCGCCTTGAATGGCATGGTAGGCGTCCCTCATGCGTCGAGGGCTCGCCCCCACGCCAGCCTACCTGAAGCCGTCTATGCCGACGACTGGTGCAACAAGGTGAATCAGAATGCCAAGACTTTTTCAAAAGCCCATATTCCACCCCCTTTCTCAGACGCTACCGCGGGATCAATCCAGCGCCGACCAGCAGGACCTCCATCATGTCAACTCGGCGAGCTGGCGCGGACGGTAGATCGCCGCGTGACGAACCCGGGCGATCGGCGTGCGATCATTCGCAACAACCAAGACGTCAAGCTCGGCAATCTTGTGACCCTTGCGGTCGTAGTTGGCCAAGACCCGGGCCCGGGTGGTCAGCACGTCACCCATGCGCGCCAGCCCGAGGTTGCGGACCACGCTGGCGATGTGGATCCAGGCATCCATCTGCACATTGTGCGACAGCGACCAGTTGCACATCCGCAGGATGATGCCCGGGTGAACAAGCTTCTCGGTGGCATAGATCGGGTTCGCCTCGCGGACATCGCGCAGGTACTGTGAAGCGTACTCTTCCGTCACCTCGACAGGCTGGGCGCCCAGCCACTCGCCCACGGGGAATACCGCATCGCTCGCCCGCGGCCTCTCGCGCCGGGCCGGCACCACCGGAAACGCGGCCACATCCGGCAGGGCGGGCGGTTCGGATGGCAGGCTGGCCGAGCCCAATGCGCAGGTGACCGTCTCGCTCTCCACCGTGAAATCGATCCCGTTGGCCGACCGGCTTGCCGCCACGGTGACGATACGGCCGTCATAGACCGGCTTCAGGAGCTTGCACTCCATGGTTCCCCGCTTGAGCCAGGACTGTCCCCACAAGCTCAGGGGGAAGTGCGTCGCGTAGGCATATACCTCCACACCCGGGACGAGACCGCCCGCGAAGCCGAGGCGCGCCGCGACGGTGTCATCGTGGATCTTATTCTCCGAGGCCTGGGAGGCGTTGAAGGCGCTGAGGCTGTAGGGTGCGAAAGCCGGTACCGTCATGGGACGCCCCTTGTCTGCAGGCGGCCCCATTTCGACATCCAACCCATGTGCAAGCCAAGCCCCGAATCCGGCGAGGAGGGCCATGCTGGGGCCCGCGCCGGCAGGTGGCTGGTGATCGCTGTCGCCTGGAAGGTCCGGTTGGGCTCGGCGTGGTGCTGGCGCATCGTCAGGCCGGGCGGGGCCAAGGCTCCTGGCATCCAGCTGGAAGAGCGACGCCCGCGGTCGGAAACATCGAGCCCATCCTGTTCCCGACGGATAGGGGCCGGCGGCGCTCGGGGCTCGGCAGCGTGCCGCCGGCCGGGCAGGGCCGGCCCCCGCAAGGATCGGCGTATCGCCGACCTGCAGACATCCCGCCGCTGGCCCGCCATAGTCCTGGGCAACCAAGCCCCGAAGGAGGGAACGCCATGCTGCGACGTCTCAGCGCCATCGGCCTGCTGTGTGCAACCCTGTCGGTGACCCCGGCCCGTGCGCAGACGGCGGTCACCATGATTGTGGGTTATCCGCCGGGCGGCGCCACCGACCTCATGGCCCGCATCATGCAGCCGGAGCTGGCCGCCGCGCTCGGCGCCCAGGTCGTGGTCAAGAACACGGCTGGCGCGAATGGCACGGTGGGCGCACTCGAGCTGGCGCGTTCGCGGCCCGACGGGACGACGATCTTGCTGGCGCCGGGAGGCTCGCTCGTGCTGACGCCGCATACGCGCGGCGCGCCGTTCCAGCAGACGGATTTCTTACCGATCTGCCAGGTCACGGCGGCCCTGGTCGTCATGATGACGCCGCAGGACTCCGGGTTGCGCAGCCTGCAAGACGTCATCGCCCGGGCCCGCGAAACCCGGGGTACCTTGCCCTATGCGAGCACCGGCCCGGGCGGCACGCCCCATATCAGCATGATCGCCTTGGAGCGCCTCGCCGGCATCGAGATGAACCATATTCCCTTTCGGGGCTCGGGCGAGGTGATGCAGGCCATGGCGTCGAAGCAGGTGCCGCTCTTCACCGACCAGGGCAATCTGGTCCGGCAGTATAATCTTCACCCCATCGCCGTCTTCAGTGAGACGCGGACGCGGGAATTTCCGGATACGCCGACGATGCGTGAGCTGGGGTATAATCTGGTCTTTACCATCTGGTCCGGGCTCTATGCGCCGGCCGGCACGCCCACTTCCATGCTCGACCGGATCGAGGCAGCCTGCCAACGCATGATGGCAGCCCCCGCCGTCGTCGAGGGCTTGCGCCGGATGGACATGCCGATCCAGTACCGCTCACGGGCCGACTTCACGCGTTACCACGCCGCGGAATATGCCCGCTTCGGCACGTTGGTTCAGGAGTTCAATCTTCGCGTTAACTGACGATGTCGGCGAAACGGATCTGGCGCCTTCCGCAGGACAGGAGCCAAGTCCGTGGCGCTGGTCGGCTCGGGGCGGCGGGAGAGCCGGTGCTGCTGCAGCTTGTCACCTTGTTACACCAGTCGTCGGCATAGACGGCTTCAGGTAGGCTGGCGTGGGGGCGAGCCCTCGACGCATGAGGGACGCCTACCATGCCATTCAAGGCGAACGCTGCCCGCCGGCATCACATCCCAAAACAGCGTCACAAGGTGACTGTTTGGTCCCGGGATTTTGTGGTGCGGGTTCTGGATGCATCTAAACGGCTCTT
>NZ_JCACHA010000606.1:12977-17361 GCF_059503625.1 Skermanella sp. | reverse complement strand
TGTCGCCAGATCATGCATGGCCTGCTTTTCAATAGTCACTCTGTATCCACCAGTTCGGCATATCGCAATCGCCACCAAGATAGCAAACAACTCATTGATGAACATGGATGCGTCCGACGGCGGGCATTGGATGGACTGTGTCTGCTCTATGGAGCCTTTTACCAACGATAGCTTTTGGAGTTCGACAATCGTTTCTTTCAACTCAACCAGATCGATAATTTTTAAGGGCTTCAGTTTCCTGATCCAGAAAGCGTACTGTCCAGCCTGTTTGATCTCGTTGGGTTGGTCGATAGCAATCTGCCTGATCGTTATCACAGACCTCGCATCGGCTTCCTCGACGACAGCAGCATCCACGGCAATGATGCAGCCAAGCGAAACCTCAATTTGCGGAATTATGGATGACGCCAGATTTATCATTTTGAATCCATACGACAAAGGCGCCGCTGAGGGCGCCTCTGGTCATCTGCACAATCTAAAATTTTGCTCAGGAAGCGGTATTCAGAAGCTCACCAACGTCTTTGAAAAGATCCGGGTTCTCTCTGAAAAACACTTCAGCTTGCTCCGCAGCAGCTTTGAAATCGACCGCCGCGCCGGAGTTTCTTGCGTAAGGTTGCAAGACCTTTTGCTTCTGCGCTTCGGTAAGGCCGTTGCGGTTAACCACGATCATGGACGCATCCTTGGACTAACGCGTGATGGGGCTTTTCCAGATTGAGCTTAGCGCCTTCGCGAAACCGCATCTCAGAGGTCCGACCTAACGATAGTATTAGATCACATCCTCAAGTTCAATGGTCACGCACGTATTCCGAAGCTGGGAGGTGTCGGCGATGACAGACGCTCTACCCGGCAGCGCGGCGTCTTGGCAGACTTGGCGGCTGTCGCCCCTCTACCGCACCCCATCCAGGAAGATCCGCACCACCCCCTCGACGAACTTCTTCAACTGCTCCGGCGTCGCCAGGCGTTCCGGGCGCAGCAGCATCTTGAGCTGCTGGTCGCCGTGGAGGAAGCCCAGGAAGGTCGTCGCGGCGTGGTCGGGGTCGGTGACGTGGAGCTGGCCGCGCGCCGTCGCTTCGCGCAGGTAGTCGGAGAGGATCTGGCGGACCGTGTCGGGCGCGCCCTGGAAGAAGGCGTCGATCACCTTGGGGAACTGGTCGCCGCTGGCGATCAGCAGGCGCAGGAACTTCGGGCTTTCCGGCGACAGCACGCATTCGGTGAAGCTCATGCCGAATTCGGTCAGGGTCCGTTCCGGATCGCCGCCGTCCAGCGGGATCTGGCGCATGCGTTCTATGAATTCGGAACATTTCAGCATGATCGCGGTTTCGAACAGGCCGTCCTTGTCACCGAACTGTTCATACAAGGTCGATCGGGAGCCGCCGGACAAAGCGATGATGTCGCCTAGCGTGGTGCGCTCGAACCCCTTTTCCAGGAACAGGGTCCAGGCCGCGTCCAGGATAGCCCGTCGGCGGGCGTCGCCGCGCGGCCCGCAGGCCCTGGCGCAGGCATCCGGAGTCATGGTCATGGTCCCGTCACTTTCGCTCATTCGACTTTCTTCCGTTGGACAGACTTGTTTTTTGCAGGTGCGCAATGTACTGTATCATACAGTACAGAACTGAAAGGTTCAATCCGGGCGTTGACCGGATGGCTGAAGCAGGTCGCTTCTTTGATAAAAACAGATAGGTCATGGGGCTGCGGTGATGAATTTCCGGTCAGTCAGAAACTCTTTGGCGACTGTTGCAATTCTTTTTTTTGCAACGGGTTGCGACAATACCGACGCGGTGGCCCAGGGCAGCCCGCAGGCCCCGCCGCCGACGGCAGTCGGCGTCGTCACGCTCCAGCCGCAATCGGTCGATATCGCGACTGAACTGCCCGGCCGCACGACGGCGGCGCGCTTGGCCGAAGTCAGGCCGCAGGTCAACGGCATCATCCTCAAGCGCCTGTTCACGGAAGGAGCGGAGGTCAAGGCGGGCCAGCAGCTCTACCAGATCGACCCCGCTCCGTATCAGGCCGCACTCGATACCGCCAAGGCTGAACTGGCGCGGGCCGAGGCCGCTGCCAATTCGGCGCGGACCAAGGCGGCCCGCTACCGCGACCTCGTGAAGTCCCGCGCCGTCAGCCAGCAGGACTACGACGACATCGCCGCCACTCTGCTGGAGAACGAGGCCGCCGTGGCTTCGGCCAAGGCGTCGATCCGGACCGCCCAGATCAACCTCGATTACACCAAGGTCAATTCTCCGATCTCGGGCAGGATCGGCCGCTCCGCCTTCACCGAGGGCGCGCTGGTGACCGCCAACCAGACCCAGGTGCTGGCGACCGTGACCCAGCTCGACCCGATCTATGTCGATGTCACTCAGTCGAGCGCCGAACTGTTCCGGCTGCGTCAGGCCTTGAACAAGGGCCGCATCCAGAGCGGCGAGACCAAGGCCCCCGTGACGCTGTTCGTCGGCAGCACGGAAGACGCTCCCTATGCCCATCAGGGCGAGCTTCAGTTCTCCGAAGTCAGCGTCGACGAGACGACCGGCTCGGTCCGGCTGAGAGCCACCTTCCCGAACCCCGAGAACGATCTGCTGCCGGGCCTGTTCGTCCGCGCCAAGATCGACTGGGGCGCTCTGGAGAACGCCTTCATGGTGCCGCAGCAGGCCGTGGTCCGCCGTCCCGACGGCAGCGCCTTCGTCTGGGCGGTCTCGCCGGACCAGAAGGTCGCGCAGAAGACCATCAAGCCCGAACGGGCGATCGGCGACAAGTGGCTGGTGACCGAGGGCGTCGCCGCCGGCGACCGCGTGGTGGTCGAAGGCGTGCAGAAGGTGGCTCCCGGCGCGCAGGTCAACGCGGTGGCGGTGGACTCCGAAAAACCGGGCGATGTCGCCGATGCCGGCAACGGTGGCCCGCGGCAGGCTCAGTAAGGGCCGGCTTCCGGACCCCGATCAGGATCAGGCTTCATCATGTCAAAATACTTCATCGACAGGCCGGTCTTCGCCTGGGTGATCGCGATCGTGATCATGCTGGCGGGCGGCCTGAGCATCCTGGGGCTGCCGATCGAGCAGTATCCCTCGATCGCTCCCCCATCGGTCCGCATCAACGCGACGTATCCCGGCGCTTCCGCCCAGACGGTCGAAGGCACGGTGACCCAGGTCATCGAGCAGCAGATGAACGGTCTGGACCATCTGCGCTATATCTCGTCCAACAGCGACAGCTCGGGCACGGCGCAGATCACGCTGACCTTCAATCCGGAAGCCGATCCGGACATCGCCCAGGTGCAGGTGCAGAACAAGCTCCAGCTCGCCATGCCGCGCCTTCCGCAGGAAGTGCAGCAGCAGGGCGTGCAGGTGACCAAGGGCACCAACTCCTTCCTGATGGTCATGGGCTTCGTTTCCAGCGACGGCACCATCGGCCAGAACGACATCGCCGACTTCGTGGCATCCAACATCCAGGACCCGATCAGCCGCGTGTCGGGCGTCGGCACCATCACGCTGTTCGGCGCCCAGCACGCCATGCGGATCTGGATCGACCCCAACAAGCTGATCAGCTACGGCCTGACCACGACCGACGTCGTAAGCGCCATCGAGGCGCAGAACGCCGAGGTTTCGGCCGGCCAGATCGGCGGCTCCCCTGCGGTCCCCGGCCAGCAGCTCAACGCCACGATCATCGCGCAGTCGCGCTTGCAGACTCCTGAGGAATTCGGCCGCATCCTGGTGCGGGTGAACACCGACGGCTCCCAGATCCGCCTGTCCGACGTGGCGCGGATCGACGTCGGCGCCGAGAACTACAACACGATCGCCCGCTACAACGGCAAGCCCGCCGCCGGTCTCGGCATCAGCCTCGCGACCGGCGCCAACGCGCTGGATACCGCCGAAGCCGTGAGGGCGCGCATCGAGGAACTCAAGCCCTTCTTCCCGGCGGGGCTCGAGGTTGCGTATCCCTACGACACGACGCCGTTCGTCAAGCTGTCGATCGAAGGCGTGATGCACACGCTGCTCGAAGCGATCGTGCTCGTCTTCGTCATCATGTACCTGTTCCTCCAGAATTTCCGGGCGACGATCATCCCGACGATCGCGGTGCCGGTGGTGCTGCTGGGGACCTTCGGCATCCTGTCAGTCGCCGGCTTCACGATCAACACCCTGACGATGTTCGCCATGGTGCTGGCGATCGGCCTGCTGGTCGACGACGCCATCGTCGTGGTCGAGAACGTCGAGCGCGTCATGGAGGAGGACGGCCTGTCGCCGAAGGAGGCGACGCGCAAGAGCATGGGACAGATCACCGGCGCCCTGGTCGGCATCGCCCTGGTGCTGTCCGCCGTGTTCGTGCCGATGGCCTTCTTCAGCGGATCGACCGGCGCCATCTACCGGCAGTTCTCGCTGACGGTCGTGTCCGCGATGGTGCTTTCGGTGGT
>NZ_JCACHA010000606.1:0-12967 GCF_059503625.1 Skermanella sp. | reverse complement strand
GCGCTGATCCTGACCCCCGCCCTCTGCGCCACCATGCTGAAGCCGCCCAAGAAGGCCGCCAAGGGAGCAGCCGGGCACGGCCAGGGCCACGGCCACCAGCCCAAGCGCGGCTTTTTCGGCTGGTTCAACCGGACCTTCGACCGGGGCAACGTCCGCTATCAGCGCGGCGTCGGCCACATGATCCACAAGCCGGGCCGCTATCTGGTGATCTACCTGCTGATCGTGGTCGGCCTGGGCGTGCTGTTCATGCGCCTCCCCTCCGCCTTCCTGCCGAACGAGGACCAGGGCATCCTGATCAGCCAGGTCTCGCTGCCGGCCGGCTCCTCGATGGAGCGCACGCTCGAGTCGGTCAAGGTGATGGAGAAGCATTTCCTCGAAGACGAGAAGGACTATGTGAACGGCATCTTCACCGTCACCGGCTTCAGCTTCAGCGGACGCGGGCAGAACACCGCCCTCGGCTTCTCGAACATGAAGGACTGGTCGGTGCGCGGCTCCGAAGAAGGCTCCGTCTTCGCCATCGCCCAGCGCGCCATGGCGTCGCTGTCCAAGGTGCGCGACGCGATGATCTTCGCCTTCACCCCGCCGGCCATCATCGAGCTCGGCAACGCCACCGGCTTCGACATGCAGCTGGTCGACCGGGCGGGGCTGGGCCATGAGAAGCTGATGCAGGCGCGCGGCCAATTGCTGGGTCTGGCGGCGCAGAACCCCAAGCTGACGGCGGTGCGTCCGAACGGCCTGGACGATAATCCGCAGTTGCAGATCGAAATCGACCGCGAAAAGGCCAGCGCGCTGGGCCTGTCGCTGGCCGACATCAACGCGACCCTTCAGGCGACCTGGGGTTCCAGCTACGTCAACGACTTCATCGAGAACGGCCGCGTCAAGCGGGTCTATATCCAGGCCGACGCCAAGTACCGCATGCTGCCGTCCGACCTGGACCGCTGGTACATGCGCAATGCGAACGGCGAGATGGTGCCCTTCTCGACCTTCTCGACCACTCGCTGGGACTACGGCTCGCCGCGGCTGGAACGGTTCAACGGCGTCTCCTCGATCAACATCCAGGGTCAGGCCGCTCCGGGCATCAGCTCGGGCGAGGCGATGGCGACGATGGAGGAACTGGCGAGGCAGTTGCCGGAAGGCATCGGCTTCGAATGGCAGGGGTTGTCGTACGAGGAACGGCTGTCCGGTTCGCAGGCCCCCGCCCTCTACGCGATCTCGATCCTGGTCGTGTTCCTGTGCCTTGCCGCCCTGTATGAAAGCTGGTCGATCCCGGCCTCCGTCATCCTCGTGGTGCCGCTCGGCATCCTGGGCGCCGTGATCGCGGCGCATCTGCGGGGCCTGCCCAACGACGTCTACTTCCAGGTGGGCCTGCTGACGACCATCGGTTTGTCGGCCAAGAACGCCATCCTGATCGTGGAGTTCGCCAAGGACATGCACGACGAGGGCATGGGATTGCTGGAGGCGACGATCGAAGCCTGCCGCCAGCGCCTGCGTCCGATCCTGATGACGTCCTTCGCCTTCATCCTGGGCGTGCTGCCGCTGGCGATCAGCACGGGCGCCGGGTCGGGCAGCCAGAACGCCATCGGCGTCGGCGTGATGGGCGGCATGATCTCGGCCACCGTGCTGGCGATCTTCTTCGTGCCCGTCTTCTTCGTGACGGTGCTGACGCTGGTCGGCCGCTGGTTCCCCTCGAAGAAGGACCATGACCATGGCCATGCCCAGCCGGCCCAAGCGGACTGATGGGCGACCTGATGGTGCGGACTGACGAAATCGGATCGAGACGGCGGAAAATGACGGACAAGACCATGAAGAAAAGGCGTCTGGCGCCTGCCGCATCGCTGGCGCTGCTGCTGCTCGGCGGATGCTCGTTCATCCCCGAATACATCCGGCCGGCATCCCCGGTGTCGGAGGCTTGGCCGACCGGCCCCGCCTATGCCGACTCCGGCGCCGCCCAGCCGGTCGGCAGCGGGCCGCAACTGGCGGACCTGGGCTGGGAGGAATTCTTCCGCTCGCCCCAGCTCCGCAGCCTGATCGATCAGGCCCTGGCGAACAACCGCGACCTGCGGGTCGCGGCGCTGAACGTCCAGCAGGCCCAGGCGCAGTACCGCATCCAGCGGGCCGATCTGCTGCCGTCGGCGGATATCGGCGGCAGCCTTCAGCGCCAGCGGACGCCGGGCGACCTGTCGCGCACCGGCAGGGCCACGACCACGAGCCAGTACGACGTCAGCGTCGGCACCACGGCCTACGAACTCGACCTTTGGGGACGCGTCCGGAGCCTGGAGCAGTCGGCCCTGGAAAGCTATTTCGCGACGGATCAGGCCAGGATCTCGACCCAGATCTCGCTGATCGCGGAAGTCGCCAACGCCTATCTGACGCTGCTGGCGGACAAGGAGTTGCTGAAGCTGACGGAGGACACGCTGCGGACCCAGCGGCAGTCCTACGACCTGACCTCGCGCAGTTTCGACCGGGGCGTCGGCACCCAGCTCGACGTGGCCCAGGCGCGTACCGCCGTGGAGACGGCGCGGGCCAACCGCGCCGCCTATGTCCGCCAGATCGCGCAGGACAAGAACGCGCTGAACCTGCTGGTCGGAGCTCCGGTCGCCGATCAGGTGCTGGACAAGGCGCCGTCGCTTGGGAAAGCCGATTTCGTCGCCAACCTGCCGGTCGGACTGCCCTCGGGTCTGCTTCAACGGCGTCCCGACATCATGCAGGCCGAATACAATCTAAGGTCTGCCAACGCCGATATCGGCGCCGCCAGGGCGGCATTCTTCCCGAGCATCAGCCTGACCGCATCGGCCGGCACCGCCAGCGCCTCGCTGTCCGGGCTGTTCGAAGGCGGCAGCGGCGCCTGGGCCTTCGCGCCGCAGATCAACCTGCCGATCTTCGACTTCGGCCGGCGGGAAGCGAACCTGGAAAGCGCCAAGGTCCAGCGGGAAATCGGCGTCGCGCAGTATGAAAAATCGATCCAGACAGCGTTCCGCGAAGTGTCCGACGCGCTGGCGGCCCAGGGTACCTTGGACGATCAGCTCGAGGCGCAAAGCTCACTCGTGGATGCGACACGGTCCAGCTACGACCTGTCGATCCTGCGCTACAACAGGGGTCTCGACAGCTTCCTCAACGCGCTGGACAGCCAGCGGTCGCTTTATGCGGCACAGCAGGACCTGATCAACGCGCGGCTGTCGCAGCTCAGCAATCTGGTGACGCTGTACAAGGTGCTGGGCGGCGGCGCTCCGAAAACCACGGTCGCCGGTCTCTGACGCTTTCCACCTTTCCGTTCGATGTCTATCGTGTGCGGCGATACGGACATCGAACGGAAAAGGGAGAGGAAGCCGCGATGAAACAGGTCATGTTCGTCGAACTGGGCATGGGCGCCGACCTTCACGGTCAGGATGTGACGAAAGCATCTATCCGGGCGGTCCGCAACGCCATCGAACGCAATTCCATGCCCGGCATGCGCGGACTTGTCGGCGGCGATACCGGCAAGATGCAGGTGCGGGTCCATCTGGCGGTCCCCGCCGACGCCGACAAGCTGGACGAGGACGCCGTCCGCGCCGTCTTTCCCTATGGCAACGTCAGCATCCATGTCGGCCCCGGCGGGATGCTGGCGCCCAGCGGCATCTTCCTGGCGGACAAGGACGACAAGAACGAGATGATCTACATCGTCAACGCCGCGGTCGAGGTCGGCATCTGACGGGCCTCGGCGCCCCCCTCGACATATTCCAGGACGATCCGGTGCAGGTCCGTGGCGGCGACCGGCTTATGCAGGATGCCGAAACCCCGCTTGCCGACCCGCTCCAGGATACCTGGGGCGGTGTCGCCGGTAAGGACGATGCCGGGTATCCGGGGGCTGGAGATCTCGCGGATCGCATCGATCGCTTCCGGTCCGGTATTGCCGTCGGCCAAGCGGTAATCCGCGATGATCAGGTCGGGTGTCCAGGTCTCGTCCGCGACCAGCTGGACCGCTTCGTCCAGCGACATGGCCGAAATCACCTGATAGCCCCAGCTTTCCAGCAGGACCCTGAGCCCCATCAGAATGATGGCCTCGTCGTCGAGGATGACGATCAGTCCCCGCGTATCCGGATTGGTGTGCTCTTCCGCCGCTGCCGCCGTCCGGCGTTCCGGGCAAGGCAGATCTGCCAGCGGCACCTCCACCGAGATACGGGAGCCATGGCCGGGTGAAGACTCGACAGTGATGCGGTGGCCGAGCAGGGCTGCCAGACGGTGGACGACCGCAATTCCCAGCCCTGCGCCTTCTCCACCGTCGGGGTACCGGGCGGAGGGGTCGGACCGGTCGTATGCCGCGCCGATCCCGGTGTCCATGACGTCGATCCGGAGAGCCCCTGACATCCGCCGGCAGCCGATCAGTATGCGGCCCTGGGTCGTGTGGCGTAGCGCGTTCTCTATCAGGTTGCGCAGAATACACTCCAGCAGCACCGGATCGCTGGCGATGCGCATCGAGCACCCCACGACCCGCAGGCTGACGCCCTGCCGTTCGGCGCGCCGGCCGTATTCGGCGTTCAGCCTGCCGACCACCGTATCGGCGGAGAATGCCCCGATCCTGGGAGTGACGGCATCCGCATCCAGCCTGGAGATGTCCAGCAGCCCGTCCAGCAGGCGCTTCAGGGCGTCGGTCGCCTGATCGATGCTGCCGGCCAGCGGCAGCATCGGATGGCCGCGCAGACCGTCGGCCAGTGCGGCGCTCAGGAACAGCAGCGACTGAACCGGCTGGCGCAGATCGTGACTGGCGGCGGCAAGCATCCTGGATTTGGACAGCACGGCCCGCTCCGCCGCCATGCGGGCTTCCTCCAGGGCCGTGTCGGCCTCCTGCCGTACCGTCATGTCGCGCATGAAGCCGGTGAAGAAACGCTGGCGGCCGTCCTTCCACTCCGCGACCGAGAGTTCAAGCGGGAAGGTCGAACCGTCCTTGCGGCGTCCCTTCAGTTCGCGGCCCTTTCCGATCACGTTGCGGTCGGCGCCATGCCGGTAGCTCCAGATATACCCGTCATGCACGGCCCGGTCCCGTTCTGGCATCAGCACGGTGACATTGCGGCCGACGACCTCGCCGGGCTCGTAGCCGAACAGGCTTCCGGCGGCGGGGTTGAAGGACTGGATCACGCCGTGCTCGTCTATCACGACCATGCCGTCGGGTGCCGTGGAGACGATGGCGCGGTGATGCGCCTCGGTCCATGCGCTGTGCTGGTCCGCCCGGCGGCCCTCGGTCACGTCCTGGAAGCAGATCATCAGACCGTCGGATGTGGGGAAAGCGCGGATCGACAGCCAACGGTCATGGATGCCGAAATACTCCTCGAAGCTGACCGGCACGCCTTCTGCCATGGCGCGCTCGCACTCGCGCTGAACCAGACCTCCGGCCGCTTCCGGAAAGACCTCGAACAGGGGGAGGCCGATCATGTCGCGGCCGGGATCGACGATGGCCCGGGCTCGGCCGTTCATGAACGAGATGCACCAGTCGCGGTCGATCTCGCAGATTCCGTCGGTGGAACTCTCCAGAACGGCGGCCATCTTGCGCGCGGTTTCTTCCGCCACGCCGCGCTCCTTCTCGCGCCGCTCCAGCGCTTCCGCCATGGTGTCGAAGGCTCGGGCCAGCACGCCGAACTCCGACCGGTCGTCGGACAGCCCGACGCGGGCCCGGTAATCGCCGGCACCCCAGCGTGCCGAAGCTTCGACCAGGGCAGAGACCGGACGCCGGATGAAGCGCTGTGCAAGAAACGCCGCCGCCAGCAGTGCCGCCGCCAGACCACCGGTCAGGAATAGCACGCGCCGGAGAGTGGCGGCGTCCAATCCCCTCTGGATGTCGCGCGGATCGATACCGACACCGATGAAGAGCCCCTGGGGCGATGCCGAGGGCTGAACGGTCGCCTGGACAACCGGAGAGTCGGCCGGCACACCGGGAACGGCAAGGTTTTCCAGGGTGCGTCCGACGGCCGACCGGCCTGCCTGGTCCGCAGGGTCGGGCCGGCGCGCCAGGATGGTGCCGGTACGGTCGGCCACCGTCAGCGAGACGTTTTCCGGCAGTCCTGTGAAGGAACGGTCCTTCTTCCACCAGGCCACGTCGAGCATGACCGCCACGATTCCCCTGATCTGGCCGTCGTTGCCCTGATAGCGCACGGCGAAGGGCAATGCGGCTCCCGAGGCTCCCATGCGTATATAGTCGCCGACCAAAAAACGGTCGGTCTTGAGCGACGCCATCAGATCGAACCGGCTGCCCAACGGACGGCCTACCTGATCGGACCGGCTGGAGCAGACCACCGTGCCGACCCTGTCCGTTACCGAAATGACCTGCTCCGGCGGGAGCGCTGCGGCGGACCGGTCTAGGAACGCCTGACAACCATGGGAATCTCCGTCTCGCACGGCGGCGGAGGCGGCGACCAGCAGCGCGGTCTGCTTGATGCCGTCGAAGACCCGCGCCTGCTCCGCCTGGATGGTATCGCGCAACTGAGCCGCTTCCGCCCTGACATTGGCTTCGGCGGTGCTGCGGGCGTCGAATTCATCGAAAATCCCGAAGCCGACCGCCGGCAGGATGGCGACGAGGACCGGAATGAACAGGCGGGACAGGAGGCTCATTTAAAGGCGCCCAAGCCGTACTTCGGTTATCGGGGCGCTTACCGGGAAATGATGCAAAGGACGCCACCGGGTTGATCTGGCCTGCTCGGCAACCACCCCTTTGCCAAGGGTTCCGTGGCCGAACAGGAGTCAAGACTCGGCGATTATGGTTAAGAAAAACATAATAGAAGCTGGTGTCTGGACCGGTCGGCGGGCCGGACCGAACTGGACAGACCCGGCCCGGTCAGCACACCGGTACGGCTGCGGAACGACGACGCACGGGCGCCGGCCGCCAGATGCTGAGGCAGGCGGATGCCGTCATCCCCTTGCCGATGCAGCGCTTGCCGTTACCGTCCCTGAACCACAGGCAGTAATGACCGGCGACATCGCGCTCGAAGATGAAGACCGGCTCGCCGACACCCGGCAGGGAGATCAGCAGACGGTCGTGGTGCCGTTCCGTCTGGCGCGCGACGCCTGCCCAGGCACCGCGTGAGCACTTGGGCAGAGCCACCTCGTAAAAGACCGACAGATCGGCTGGAGTGAACCTGCAACTGGGGAACGGGATCACGGTCATCGCATCGCTCCTGACATCTTCCGTCCCCAGGATGGGGAATGACCGGGAAATTAAACCGGAGACAGCTATACCGCTGTGAACAAGATCACTGTACGTTGAATTGGCGTGCCTTTTTTCCAGGAGCATCCTTTTCGATGCAGGGACCGATGGCACAGGCACCGCTCTCGAGCTGGATGGTCGAGTGCTGGATGTTGAAGCGGCTCACCAGTTCCACACGCAGCCGGCGCAGCACCTCGTCATGATCGGCATCGGTGTGGAGGCTGGCGTGGAAGGTGATCAGAGGCCGTTCCGGGGTCAGGCACCAGGCATGGACGTGGTGGACATCCTCCACGCCGGGAACGGCATCGGTCAGTTCGCGCCGCAGGCGGTCCACGTCCAATCCTTCCGGCGTGCCTTCCATCAGGACGTGCCAGGAACGGCCGATCAGGGTCCAGGCGCTGCGCAGGATCAGCAGGGCCACCAGCACGGACAGGATGGGGTCGATCGGCGTCCAGCCGGTCCACAGGATCACGATCGCCGCCGCGATGGCCGCGACCGAGCCCAGCAGGTCGCCCAGCACGTGCAGAGCGGCCCCCCGCATGTTGAGGTTTTCCTGATTGCCGCCGTGGAGGATCAGGAAACCGGCGATGTTCACGGCAAGGCCGACCGCCGCGATCACGAGCATGGTGGTGCCGACGACCGGGACGGGATCGAACAGACGCCGGACGGCTTCGACCGTGATCCATCCGGCGACAGCCACCAGCGTCACGCCGTTGATCAGTGCCGCCAGGACCTGAAAGCGGTGCTGACCGTATGACCGCTTGTCGGTCGCCGGCCGCCGGCTGACCACGAAGGCGTACCAGGAGAGCGACAGCGCCGCCGTGTCGGTCAGCATGTGGCCGGCGTCGGCCAGCAGGGCCAGCGACCCGGCAAGGATGCCGCCGACCGCTTCCACCACCATGAAACCGCCGGTCAGGATCAGGGCCAGCAACAGGCGCCGCTCGTCATGGGCGTGGGCATGGATGTGACCATGCCCGTGGTGATCATGGCCTTGCCCATGGCCATGGTTATGCCCGTGGTTATGGCCATCGTCGTTGGCGTGCGGATGCGAACCCATGACCCTATGCTTTCAAGCTTCGGTAGTGGACGGACGGGCCGGAAAGACCCGCCTGTCTCCTATTTAAGCATGAAAACCTGTGACGCACGTCAACTGCGCAAAGTGCCGCCGGTCGCCTTGGCGACGGCCGCGACGATCTTCGCGCCGATGGCGTCGATCTCCGGCTCGGTCAGCGGCTTGGCCGTCGGCTGGATCGTCACCGCGATGGCGAGCGACTTCCGGCCCGGTTCGATCCCCTGCCCCTGATAGACGTCGAACACGGCGACATCGCTGATCAGCGTCTTGTCGGCGCCCTTGGCGGCCCGGACCAGCTTCTCCGCTTCGACCGAGGCGTCGACCAGGAAGGCGAAGTCGCGCTGGACCGGCTGGAACATCGACAGCCGGAGCAGCGGCCTTGCGGTACCACCCTTCTTCTTGGGCAGCGGCACCACGTCGAGCATGACTTCGAACGCCACGACGGGACCCTTGACGCCCAGGACCTCAAGCACTTCCGGATGCATCTCGCCGAAGCGGGCGAGCACGGTCGGACCGAGCCGCAGCACGCCGGAGCGGCCGGGATGATACCAGCCCGGCGCATCGGTCGTGACCTGAAGGTTGGCCGTCGGCGCTCCGACCTGATCGAGCACGGCCAGCGCGTCGGCCTTGGCGTCGAAGGCATCGACCGGGCGCTGCTTTTCGGCCCATTGGCGCGGCACCATCACGCCGGAGCGCACGCCGGCGGCGACGGTATCCTGTCCCTGCGGCGAAGGGTCGCGGAACATCGGCCCGACCTCGAACAGCCCGGCATCGGCATAGCCGCGGTCGGCATTGCGTCCGACCGCCTGGATCAGGTTGGGCAGGATCGAGGGCCGCATCACGTCCAGGTCGGCGCTGATCGGGTTGAGCAGGCGCAACTCGTCCGGCACGCCGCCGAACAGGTCGATATGGGCGGACGACATGAACGACCACGTCACCGCTTCCGACAACCCGCGCTCCGCCAGCACGCGCTTGGCCGTGACGACCCGCTTCTGCTTGACGTTCAGGGCGGGCTTGGTGATGGCCGAGGTACGCTCCAGCGGGATCGCCGGGATATGGTCGTAGCCGTTGACCCGCAGGACCTCCTCGACCAGATCCGCTTCGCCGTGGATATCGGCGCGCCAGCTCGGGATCGAGACGTCCATGACGCCGTCGTCGCGGGTCTTCACGCCGCAGCCGAGCGCTTCCAGGATGCTGATCTGTTCCGCAACCGGAACGTCCACGCCGCCCAGACCGAGCACCCGTTCCGGGCGCAGGGTCAGGGTGCGGTGCCAGTCCGGCTCCTGCCCGGCGATGACCAGTTCGCTGGGACAGCCGCCGCAGATCTCCAGGATCAGGCGGGTTGCGATCTCGGCGCCCGGAACCACGAAGGCCGGATCGACGCCGCGCTCGAAGCGGTAGCGCGCATCGCTGTCGATCGACAGCCTGCGGCCGGTCTGCGCCGTGCGGACGGGGTCGAACAGCGCCGCTTCCAGGAATACGTCGGTCGTCGTCTCGGTGACGCCCGTGCTCTCGCCGCCCATGACGGCACCCAGGCTGACGACTCCACTGTCGTCGGCGATCACGGTCATGCCGGGTTCGAGCGTGTATTCCTTGCCGTTCAACGCCATCAGCGTCTCGCCGGCCTTGGCCGGACGGACGGTCAGTCCGCCGTGCAGCTTGCCGGCGTCGAAGACGTGAAGCGGACGAGCGACATCGAATGTCATCAAATTGGTGATGTCGACCAGCGCCGAAATCGGCCGCAGGCCGATCGAGAGCAGCCGGTCCTGAAGCCAGCGCGGGCTGGGACCGTTCCGGACGCCCCGGATCAGCCGGCCGACGAACAGCGGGCAGGCCGCGGTCTGATCTTCCGGAAAATCGAGTGTAACGGTAACCGGGCTCGCGAGGCCGCCCGGCACGGGAGTCGTGTCGATCGGCTTCAGCGGGCCGAGGCCGGCGGCCGACAGGTCGCGGGCGACGCCGCGCACGCCGGCGCAGTCCGCCCGGTCCGGCGTGAGGGAGATGTCGACCAGCGGATCGTCCAAACCCAGCACCGATGCGAAGGGAGCGCCGACGGGCGCGTCTTCCGGCAGATCGATGATGCCGTTGTGCTCGTCCGACAAGCCCATTTCACGCTCGGAGCAGAGCATGCCGTTCGACTCGACGCCCCGGATGACGCCCTTCTTCAGCTCGACGCCGGTCGCGGGGATGGTCGTGCCGGCCGGCGCGAAAACGCCCTTCATGCCGGTACGGGCATTGGGAGCCCCGCACACGACCTGGACCGTTTCGGACCCGGTATCGACCATGCAGACGCGCAGCTTGTCGGCGTCGGGATGCTTTTCGGCCGAGACCACATAGGCGACCTTGAAGGGCTCCAGGCCCTTGGAGCGGTCGATCACCTCCTCGACCTCGAGGCCGAGGGCGGTCAGCTTTTCGGAAATCGTATCGACGTCGGCCCCGGTATCCAGATGGGCCTTCAGCCAGGAAAGGGTGAACTTCATCGTCGGCTGTTCCTTAACGGGTCAGGCCCTGGGCCAGGGAAGGCGTGTCGAGCGGCACGAAGCCGTAATGCTTCAGCCAGCGCAGGTCGGCCTCGAAGAAGGTGCGCAGGTCGGGGATGCCGTATTTCAGCATGGCGATGCGCTCGATACCCATGCCGAAAGCGAAGCCCTGATAGCGGGTGCTGTCGATGCCGCAGTTCTCCAGCACGTTGGGATGGACCATGCCGCAGCCCAGGATCTCCAGCCAGTCGCCGTAGTTGCCGATCTTCAGCTCTCCGCCCCGGCGCAGGCAGCCGATATCGACTTCCGCCGAGGGTTCGGTGAAGGGGAAGAAGCTGGGACGGAAACGCAGCGGCAGGTCGTCCACGTCGAAGAAGGCGCGGCAGAACTCGACCAGGCAGCCGCGCAGGTGCGCCATGCTGGTCTTCTCGTCCACGACAAGACCTTCGACCTGATGGAACATCGGCGTGTGGGTCATGTCGTAGTCGGAACGATATGTCCGGCCGGGGATGATGACCCGGATCGGCGCCTTGTCCTTCAGCAGCGAACGGACCTGCACCGGCGAGGTATGGGTGCGCAGGAGCATGCGGCTGCCGTCCTCGGCCCGGTCCGGCAGGTAGAAGGTGTCGTGCATGTCGCGCGCCGGATGGCCGGGCGGGAAGTTCAGCGCCGTGAAGTTATGGAAGTCGTCCTCGATGTCCGGTCCTTCGGCGACCGAGAATCCCATGTCGGCGAAGATCGCCGTCAGTTCGTCGATGGTCTGGGTGATCGGATGGATGCGGCCCTGCTGCTCGGCCCGGACCGGCAGGGTGACGTCGATCCGCTCGGCTTCCAGCCGCAGCGCCAGTGCCGCGCGGTGCAGTTCGGCCTTGCGGATATCGAGGGCGGCGCCGACCTCGTCCTTCAGCGCGTTCATCGCCTGGCCGCGCTCCTTGCGCTCGTCGGGCGACAGTGAGCGCATGTCGGCCATCAGGCCGGTGATCCGGCCTTTCTTGCCGAGTGCGGCGACGCGCACCTCTTCCAGCGCCGCCAGATCAGCGGCCTCGGCCACCGCCGCCAGCAGTTCCGTCTTCAGCGCTTCGAGAGCGGACATGGGATTCCTCGTCAGGGTTGCAGGCTAGCAAGGGATGGGCACTGGGCAGCTATTGGGAAACCAGAAGCCCGAACGCGAAAAGGGGGCAGCCCGGCCGGGCTGCCCCCTTGTCAATTGCCGTCAATTCCATCGGCGCCCGCTGAAAGGGGACGCCTCAGTGAATCAAGCAGCCTGGGCGAGAGCGGCCTGGGCCTGATCGACCAGGACCTTAAACGCTTCCGGCTCGCGGGCGGCGATGTCGGCCAGGACCTTGCGGTCGACCTCGATGCCGGCCCGCTTCATGCCGTTCATGAAACGCGAATAGGTCAGGCCATGCTGGCGCGCACCGGCGTTGATACGCTGGATCCAGAGGCCGCGGAATTCGCGCTTCTTGTTGCGACGGTCGCGATAGGCGTAACGAAGCGCCTTTTCGACCTTCTGGATCGCAATGCGGAAGCACTTGCTGGACCGGCCGCGATAGCCCTTGGCCAGCTTGAGGATCTTACGGTGACGGGCGTGAGTGGTTACGCCCCGCTTGACACGTGCCATAGGTCAGTTCCCCCGATCAGGCGTTGCGCAGGAAGTTTTTCAGGATGGTGACGCCATCCTGAGGAGCGAGCACCATGGTGCCGCGCGCATTGCGCTTCATCTTCTGGGTACGCTTGACCATGCCGTGGCGCTTGCCGGCGGCCTGAGCCTTGACCCGGCCCGAGGCCGTCACCTTGAAGCGCTTCTTCGAACCGCTATGAGTCTTCAACTTGGACATTTCCGCTCCTTAACCATGGAGTTGCTGTTCGGAGCGGTTGGGCATGTCCACAGGGTATTTCGACCCAGCCTCGCCGCTCGAATGAGCCGTGGGTTATAACGGCGAGGTCAGGGGAAAGCAAGCCGCCATTGACGATGGACGGCTGTGAATCCCGGCCCGTTCAGAAGATCGTGGCCAAAAGGGCGCGGGTGACGCGGTCGGCCTGCGGAACCGGGATGTCGGCCGCATAATCGCGTGCAGGCGGTTTGACAGGGAATGCCGAAGCGTCCGTCCACCGCCGGGTCAAGGATGCGAATGCAGGCGATGCGGAAGAGGGTCGCGCCGGGGCGAAGTTGCCGGACTGTCCCCCGCCAGGCGTTATGGTATGCCCGAACATGGTCCGCGCTCCGAGCTGTGATTACCTGCC
>NZ_JCACHA010000605.1:0-17389 GCF_059503625.1 Skermanella sp. | reverse complement strand
TCCGACCGCGCCGGCTCAAGCCCCAAGAGTCAGACCTTCGGGCGCTGGGTATCAGTCTTCCTGCCCCTGTGCGAGCTTCGTAGACCCCAACGCCGCACGGCGCTTCATGATTCGGTACGGCACCAAGCCTCTGCCGCTGAACAAGGGCGGCAGCACCAGCGTGGAGGTGGGCGGGCTTGACGCGTTGTCTGGCGTAATCGCCGCGCCGTCTCGCTATTAACCGAGGTGTTGCTGGGCCGGTGTGTCCATCGAAGGGAACCAGGCCAGACGGGCTCAGCCTCCCTGGTCGCGGGCGAAGACCAGCAGGCTGTTTGCTGGTAGCGTGATCGCCCCTGAGGCGGGCATCCCGTCCCATGGGATCGCTTCGGCGGCGACCCCGCCATAGTTACCCATCGCGGTGGGGTTGAACCAGTTGTCGTAGACGTCGCTGTTGAAGACCTCCTGCCAGTGGCCGCCCGAAGGGAGCCCGATGCGGTAGCTCCGGTCACGGAAGGTCGTCTCGTTGAGACTGGCCACGATGACCACGTCGCGGCCGTTGCCGGGCACCCACCGATGGAAGGCGATCACGCGGTTGTCGTTGTGCGTGTGGAAGACGTTCAGCCCGTTGTCCCGCAGCGCCGGCTGGCGGCGGCGGAGCCACATGAGGTCCCGAGTAAAGCGGTGGTGGTCGGACATGTGCTTGTCCCGTCCCTCGAGGCCCGCCCAGTCGATAAGGAGTTCCCGGATGTGTGGATTGAATACCCAGTCCGTCCAATATCGGTATTCGAGGAACTCCTGCCCCATAAAGATCATGGGCACACCTGGCGCAGTTAGAAGCAATCCGGTGGCGATTTTTGCGCGCTTGCGGGCGTAGTCGCTGCGGGCGTTCGAGGGGTCCGCGAGCAAGGCGATGCGAGGTTTCTTGTCGTTCCCCACGTGCGTGTCGTCCACAAGGTCGTGGTTCTCGATGCACTGGAACACGGTGGATCGGTTAGGGTCGTTGTAGGTGAAGTAGAGAGCTTCCCTGACGACGTCCATATCCACCTGGGCGCTCCCGCCGCGGGAGGCGTCTGAGATGGCCTTCCGCACGCCGTCTCGCAGGACGTCACTGTAGCCGACGTCAAACCCCATGCCCGAAGGTGGGTTGGCTATGCCCCTCCATCGATCCCCCCTGTTCCAAGGCCAATATTCGGCGATCTGCACAAGATCGTTTTTGATGAAGCGCAGGGTGCTCGTAAGATCCTGGCAGAAGAACCAGCCGCGGTGCTCGTCGATGACGGTCACCTGGTCGTAGCGCAGGCCGTCGATGTGATACTCCTGGATGAGGGATTTTGCGTTGTCGATTAGGAACTGGCGCACCTCTGCCTTCGAGTAATCGAAGACCAGTCCTCCGGCATGCCCATCGGCGGTAAAGAAGAGGCTGTTGGCGTTGGTAATCCGGTTCTGGAAGTCGTAGAAATAGATGCTTTGCGGGTCGAAATTGCCGCCGGCGTGGTTGTAGACCACGTCCGCTATCACGGCGATTCCGTAAAGGTGGCAGAGGTCGATGAATGCCTTGAACTGGTTGATCTGACCCCTCAGTTGCGCATTTGTTAGGTTTGTGGCGCCCTTGGCTGCGAGAAGCCTGTTGACGCGGCCCAGGTAGGCCGCCAGGTCCGCGGTCTGCACGGCGTAGTCCATCTCGGGCGAGAAGAGATCCGTGCCATTGTACCCGAGGCCGTTCGCGCCCTGGAACTCCTGGAAAGGCAGCGGCATCACTGCGTTTACCCCGAGGTCGGCGAGGTACTCGATACGGTCCAGCACGTCGAGGATCTTGCTCACGCGGTTTGGGCGTATGTCGTTGCCGCCGGCGCCTTTTGCGTAGAACGCCCCGACGTGGAACTGGTAGACGATTAGATCTTGCGCTTTCGGTGGCCGAAACCCTTGGTCGTGCCAAGGATAATCGTTGACATTGCGCAGAATGCAATCGCAATCGGGGTAGCCGTTGAATTCGAGCTCGCGCGCGTAGGGGTCGCGTTTGAACCCTTCGCCCGCATTGCCGACGACGTAGAACCGGTAAAGAGCGCCGTCCGCGAGGTTGGGAATGAAGCCTGTCCAATGGCCTTGGCCATCGCTCACGAGGAGATCGGCGTCTGGTTTCGGGTAGGGGTTGGCATGCGGCTGAACGGCAATGTAGACCTGCTGGGCTTCTCGCGCCCAGGTTCGGAAGGTGGCTCCTCCCTGCACAAGAGTCGCGCCCATCGGAGTGTCGGGAGTGATGTACTGCTGCGACGCGGGCATCGACTATCCCCCTCAAAGGAAATGAGCCTAGATTCAGTTGAGCTCCGTCGGGAACACCTCTTGTCCGTCGTCGAATGCTTTGAGACAGGCGAGGCGTTTTCCTAGCGGAGGCTCTGACTCATCGGAGTTAGAGGTTATGCGGCCTGCTGCTGATGCAGCAAGCGACGTTGTTGGATGGTCTGTCGCTTGATGCGCTCGCGTTCCTGCAGGATGGCCTGACCGCGGCCGAAGTAGACATCGGCAGGCGTGAGGTTGCCAAGGCTCTCGTGAGCGCGCCGGTGATTATAGTGGTCGATGAAGGCCTCGATCCGTGCTTCGAGTTCGCCGGGCAGGTAGGAGTGCTCGAGCAGGATGCGGTTCTTCAGCGTCTGATGCCAGCGCTCGATCTTGCCCTGGGTCTGCGGGTGACAGGGTGCGCCGCGCATGTGCTCCATCCTTTGGCTGGCCAGCCAGTCGGCCAGGTCACCGGCGATATAGCTTGGCCCATTGTCGGACAGCAGTCGTGGCCGATGACGCACCCGCGCCTGCGTGCAGCCTGACGCGGTGAGTGCGAGTTCCAGCGTGGCGGTGACGTCGCCCGCCGCCATGGTCGCGCAGAGCTTCCAGGCGATCACGTAGCGGGAGAAGTCATCCAGCACGGTGGAGAGTTAGAACCAGCCCCAGCCGATGACCTTGAGGTAGGTGAAATCGGTTTGCCAGAGCTGGTTTGGCGCGGTGGTCTTGGTGTGGAACTCGTCGGCCGCCTTGACCACGATGAAGGCTGGGCTGGTGATCAGGTCGTGTGCTTTGAGCAGGCGATAGACAGACGCCTCGGAGACGAAGTAGCGCTCCCGGTCGGTGAAGCGCACCGCCAGCTCACGCGGCGACAACTCGGGTTCGGCCAGCGCCAGGTCGATGATCCGGTCGCGCCGTCGTGACCGCGGTGGCAATCGAGGTCGCCGAGCAGCTCCCTTGTGATCTTTCGTCTGAAGAGGCTGACCAGTAAGGTCCAGGGCGCGGCGGGCGACATTCTGGGCGATAGGAAAGCCCACGTTGAGGGCGCCGCACGAGAAGTCCCTGTGCAGGCGCAGAAGACTTACGGGCAGGCTAAGGAAGTGGCCCGCAGCACTGCGGCCCAAGTCGGCCGTGGAGTAGAGCAGCAACCGATCACTGCACTGTTCATTGCGGGTGTCATCGGCTACGTGCTGGGCCTGCTAACCGCCCGGCGCTGAGGGGAGCGAGGCCCCGCGCTGGACTATTGAATCTCACGGCGTCGTTGCAAGGCAAAATGCTGCTCGCAATGACGCCAGCTGCCGGCGGGCCTGAAGGAACATTCGACATCTAGCACAATCCTAGCGCAGCGGCAGCACGGCCCTGTCCGCCCAAGAGCTTACACTCGGGATCTCTCAACTGAAAAACAGCGGCTCCACGCTCCAAGGTCCACCCAGGTCCGCCCTGCCTGTACAGCGTTCCGAGCGCAGCATACCCCTTCCCGCCTGCGAGGGTCATACAGGGGCTGTAGCCTTGCTCAGCTCTAGCTGTGTCCAGGGTTTATTCTTGCCCTCAGCCGGCCAACGTAGGATTCCGACGACTGGGGATCCGCGATAAGATCCAATCTGACACATCAGCGCATGTGAAAGGGACGCCTCATGAAGCCGGCAGTCCGCTCCTTCACGGGGCGCTGGAAAATAGTTGGCATGGAAATGTGGGATCAGGATTTCGTTGACGAAGAAGTCCCGGGGCATGTCACGCTTGGTGATAAGGGCCTTGGAGACTTCCAATTTGGCTATGTGTACGGCTCGTTTGCTTGGTTGGCAAAAAACGGTCGCATAGATGCTCTTTGGGAGGGTAACGACGAGATGGATCCTGCCCACGGGGATCTCCACTGCGAAATCCAAGAAGGAGGGCTCTGCGGCAATATTGGGCTATTCGACGGCGACAGATCTGCTTTTCGTGCTGTGCGGCAGAGCAAATGAGACACCGTAGGACTGAACCGAATTGAACGCCTCAGAAGCGGACTCAAACGACATAGGCAGTTAACCGTTGGCCACCGCCACGGCGCTCGATTGAGCAAAAACGTGCCATGGCGAGAATGGGAAATTTGGAGTAACTATTTCTTCCCAAGCTGTATCTGATTTGCCTTTGTCCAATCCGCGATGGCATCTTCGGCCTCTTGCAGAATTTTATCCATGGACCTGTGTCTCGTGCCCCCTTCCCACACCGAACCGCCTTCATCCAGCACCCGTATGATGGATGCGCTATAGCCATTCCGTCCGATTTCAATCCACCCATCTCTAATCCAGCCTGTTATATTGGGATACTTTTCGGCAAAGCTATCACTCGGGGCGTTCTGCGCTTCGGTGGTCTTTTTGGCTGTTGGTGGCGACGCCTTGATCAGGTGGAGACCAAGGGCAACCGCATGTTTACAGAATCCGTAGTCTGACATAGCGGGGCAGGTGCAGTTGGCGATCAACCCCTTCGGACCTAATTTCAGTTCAGCGCGGTAGGGATGCGAGCCCGTTACTTCGGCAATTGCTTCGTCGCGCGTGTGCTCAATCAGTTGGACAAGGTCGCTGGTAACGTATTTTTCGCCGCGCGCATAAACCTTGGGGCCAGCTAATTCATATAGGCGTTCTGGCGACAAGAAGGCCTGAAGTGTTTCCTTTTTTCGCATGCAGGGTCCGATCTCGTTAGAGGAGGTGAAGTGTTTTTTGGCCGCCTGATGTCGCTGCTTGGCGGCACCGACCTGGCGTTCAAGTCGGCCTCAATCAGCGGCTGCAGCACGGCCTTGGCGGCGGCCCGTAGGAAATTGGCATACCACTGAACAGCAGAATGCCCGCGGCCACGAAGCCCGTGATGCGCGACCCGGACCGACAGAGGGCCCTGCGCGTGACGGAGGCGATGCTCGGCATGGCCAAGCTCGGCGTCGCGGCGCTGGACACGGCGGCCCGGGGCAGAGCTTCCTGACGGAGATCTTGACCAGCCACGATGAGGTGGCACGCGCGGTACCCGTCGGTGACATGCCGCTTGGACCAAGGCCCGTTCCGCCCCAAGTAAAGCAGTCTCTGGCCCGGATGTGCGTCATGCCTGCATCAAAGCAGTATTTTCGAGTGTTCGAGACCGCACTCGGCTTCTGCGGCATCGCCTCGTGCGGCGCCGGCATCACCGCCTTTCAGCTTCCGGTGAATACCCCCGAGGCGGCGGAGCGTCTCGTGCGGCGCCGGGTTCCGGATGCGGAGCCCGGTACGCAAGTGGCAGAGGTGATAGACGCAATCTTGGCCGCGCAGGCCTACTTCGAAGGCGAGGAGGTCGACTTCTCCCGCTTCCGACTTGATCTCGGTCAGCAGAGCGACCTCTTCGACCGGATCTACACAACCGTGCGGGGGCTTCGGTGGGGCGAGACGACCACCTACGGAGCATTGGCAAAGGCGCTCGGCGTCGGGCCAGAGGCAGCGCGCGATGTGGGACAGGCAATGGCCCATAATCCGGTCCCGCTCATCATCCCCTGCCACCGCGTCCTTGCCGCTGGAGGGAAGATTGGAGGCTTCTCCGCACCGGGCGGCGCGGCTTCCAAAGCACGCATGCTCGAGCTCGAAGGAGTCCGGCCGGTTGAGACGCCCGAGCCAGCGCAGAAGGCGTTTAGCTTCTGACTGTACACCTGGTGCCCAAACGCAGCCGGTCGAAACACCCTTGGCTCTCGACGAGCGATCACTCAATCAGCGTGAATATTGGCTGCTTGTGCCGTGTCCCTCCAACCCGCAATCTCGGAACGAAGCCGGCGGGCTACGTCCTCCGGCGCGGCATACTGCACCAGCGACCCGGCCTCGAACGCTCTCCTCTTAAGATCCTCGTCGGCAAGGCACCGCTCCAGTGCCTCGGAGAGTTTCTGCCTCACATCAGCCGGGACTCGCTTTGGTGCGTAGAGGGCAAACCAAACGTTGAGCGGCAGGTCGCGCAGCCCGTTCTCAGCCAGCGAGGGCACTTCCGGCAGCCCCGAATGCCGCTCATTGGAACTGACGCACAACGCCCTGACCTTGCCGTCCCGCACCAGGCTGACCAGGGGTGGGGGCGAGTTCATATAGAATTGGACGCGCCCCGCGATGAGGTCGCCAATGGTCTCTCCTGTTCCCCGGTAGGGAACGTGCAGCATGTCCATCCCGGTCCGCGACTTCAGCAGCTCGGTCCCCAGGTGATGCATGGAGCCATTGCCCGCTGAGGCGTAGCTGACCTTGCCAGGGTTCGCCTTGGTGTATGCGATTAGCTCCTGCAGGTTGTTAACCGGCAGTGAGGGATGAACCACGAAGAGCTGCGGCGTGTCAGAGATCTGGCCGATGGGCACGAAATCGTCGACCGTGCTCACGCTGCCGGTGCCGCCGATCGCCGCACGCCCAGCCATCGTCCCGCAGTAGCCCATTAGGAGCGTGTGTCCGTCAGGTTGGGACCGGGCGACGTACATCAGTCCGACGACGTCATTTCCGCCAGGACGATTCTCCACTACGACAGGTTGGCCTAGCAGAGTTCCCATGGGCGCCGAGATTAGTCGGGCGGCGTAGTCGGTTCCTCCGCCGGCCGGAATCGGCACCACGATGCTCACGGCGCGGCTCGGAAAGCGGCTCTGTGCGACGGCGCGCCTTGCAATACCGCATGCCGCGGCAGCAGTGAGGGCCGCCCGCCTACCAGTCTTCCATTCCAGAGCTTTCTTCATTTCGTCACCCTCCCGGTGTGCCCGCTTTTTCGGCGGTTATGTTGCGTCGTGCGCTGGTTGGTTCGTTGCGGCACCGTTACGGTATCGCCGCGGAAATGCTCCCGTAGACGATGAGCTCAGTCCGAGTGATGTCGAGCGTCTCTTCGACTGCCTCATGACGGTTATCGGTGGCGACAACTGAAGCTCCCTGCCGGGCCATCAGAACAGCCGTCGCTTTGCCATTGCCCCAGCCTGGACCGGCCGATCCGGCGCCGGTCATGATCGCCACCTTGCCGTCGAGCCTCGGCATCTATTTCGCCCCTCTACTGCCTCGCAGCGCCTTCAACCACGAACGGCCGCGCAGAGCCCGCCATCCACCAGGATCTCGGTCCCGGTGATGTATTTCGATTCATCGGACGCCAGGAAGAGCGCCGCGTTGGCGACGTCCCACGCTTCACCCATGCGGCCCATCGGCACCTGCTCGTGACGGCGGCGATAGAACGCGTCCCTGTCCGTCCCCGTCTCGCCGCTGGCGAAATCTCGCGCGATCTTCTCCACAAGGGGGGTGTCCATCAATCCCGGCAGTACACAGTTCAGCCGAACGCCGCGGCGGGCGTAGTCGATCGCAACCACGCGGCTGAACTGTACCAAGCCTGCCTTGGCAGCCGCGTAGCCCGCCTGGGGCTTTCCCGTGTAGCGGATGGCAGCGGTTGAGGCGACGGAGACGATGACGCCCCTACCCTGGGCTTCCATCCGCGGCAGGACGGCCTTACAGCACAGGAAGGCGCTCTTGAGGTTGACATCGATCTGACTGTCCCAGGCCTCCTCCGTCATGGTGGCCGGATCTCCAGGCAGCGAGTGGCCCACATTGTTGACCAAGATGTCGACGCGCCCAAGACGCGCCACGCAATCGGCCACGAGAGCATCGACTGCCGCCTTGTCCGTGACATCGCCGACGCCCACGGCGAAGGTACCGCCCTCTTCCTCGACGATGCGCCGGGTTTCCTCGGCTGCCTCGCGGTTCAGGTCGACGCCGTAGACCGCCGCACCCCGCCGGGCGAAAAGGACGGCAATCGCCTTGCCATTGCCCCACCCCGCTGACTGCGAACCGCACCCGGTGACGAAGGCGACCTTTCCCTCAAGGCTGAACACGGCTGCTTGCCTCTCTGTTGGACAGGTCATCTTTCGAGTCGATGCCGAGAGCCTCGATGAACCGGGACACCATGTTGTAAGCTCCGATTGTGGCGGTCAGCTCGACCAAGCACCGCTCGTCGAGGGCGGCCCGGACAGGCGCGAATGTCTCAGCCGGGACATGGATCTCGCGAGTCATGGCGTCGCAATAAGCCAGGACCGCTTCCTGGGTGGCATTGAACAGGCCGGTGCCCTTCCAGTTCGGCAAGGCGTCTACTTGCGCCTGGGTCAGTCCTTCCCTGAGCGCAATTGGGGCGTGCTGCTCGGCCTCGTAAGCAGCGCCGTTCAAGTGGGCGATCTGCATGATGACCAGTTCCCGGAGTGAACCCGGAAGCGCGCACTGATGTCGGATGGCCGTCAGGTACCGCAGCCAGCCTTTGGCGACCGGGCCGCTGTGCAGCAACATGGCGTAGAGATGCAGCACGCTGCCACGCTCGCGGACGATCCGGTCTGCCAGCTCTTTGGTTTCGGGCTTGTTCGGGTCGGCGTAGGGTATGCGGGCCATTGGCGTCTCCTCCTGAAGCCGGACCTTGCCCTTCGGCTGTTACGCGTGCCTTGGCGAGTGATCCCCTGAAGCAATCCACACCGGTGGTGTTGCTGTCAGGCGGGCGGTTCGCAGAGCTCTTCTGGCCTGCCAAGCTTCGCTGCACACCATGTATCCACGTCGTATCCACGTCCAGCCAAAGGGAACGATCCGGCACCGCGCGCGCTCAAGCCGAGTGAAGAAATACGCTCGGGGAGAGAACGCGGATGTCGATCATCGGATGGCTCGTCCTGGGCCTCATCGCAGGTTTCATTGCCAGCAAAGTGGTCAACAAAACCGGCGAGGGCCTGGTGCTGGACATCGTACTTGGGATCGTCGGCGCAATCGTCGGTGGTTGGCTCTTCGCCGCGTTTGGTGGAACGGGGGTCACGGGCTTCAATCTCTACAGCATGTTCGTGGCCGTGATTGGCGCCGTTGTCGTGCTGGTCGTCTACCACGCTGTGATCGGACGGCGGACGGTCTGAGCTGCTCAATCGCTGCAGAATAGCAAGGAAGCAAGCAGGAAGGAGACGGTCGTGGACGAGAACCAGGTCGGCGGCGCCATCCAGCAGGCAGCCGGTAAGGTGCAGGGCGCGGCGGGTCATCCTGGGCGACACCAAAACCCAGGTTGAGGGCGCCGCGCGAGAAGTCGCTGGACAGGCGCAGAGGACTTACGGGCAGGCCAAGGAAGTGGCCCGCAGCACTGCGGCCCAAGTCGGCCGTGGAGTAGAGCAGCAGCTGGTCATTGCACTGCTTATTGTGGGTGTCATCGGCTATGCACTGGGCCTGCTAACCGCCCGGCGTTGAGGAGAGCGAGGCCCTGCGCCGGCTTAGTGAATGTCACGGCGTCGTTGCACGACAGAATGCTGCGCGCAATGACGCCGGCTGCCGGCGCGCCTGAAGAAACACTCGACGTTTAGCACAATTCTAACGCAGCGGCGGCAGGACCCGACCTAGTCAACAAGTTACGCCCGGGATCTCTCAACTGAAAAACGGTGGCTCTACGGCCCTACGTCCTCGCGCTGGATCGATTGACGCCAGCATGCCCCTTCCTGCCCCTACGCCGATCGTGCAGAGGGCTGTGCCCTTCAATGCACTCGCTGTAGCCCCCATCCCCGGTGGTGCCGTGGAGAGACATCGCATGACGAGTGTGCGCTGCACGCCAAGCCCGCTGCGTAGATCCTGGCGCACCAGCGGGAGATAGGAGGCACCCGCCCGGTAGACCAGGTCGACCACCCTGGACGGGAGGTATTCGAGGAGCCCGAGCAGCGCACAAAGCTCTGGCAGCGCTCGTCTGGACGATGCGCGGCGAAGCTGGTCTGATCACCAGTGGCGCCGCCCTGTGGGAGCGGCAAGGGGAGGAAAGGAGCGTTCATGCAGGCACTCCTCGGTCGACGCGCTCTGGGCGTCATGGCACTTTCTGCACTAGCGAGGCCTGGTCTGACGCAGACCGACGCTGCCGCCTGGCCAAACCGCCCGGTGCGTCTGGTCGTCGGCTATCCTGCCGGCGGCTCGACCGACATCTGTGCCCGTATTCTGGCCGAGGACTTTCGAACCCGCCTTCCCCAGCCCATCGTGGTGGAGAACCGGACTGGCGCAAACGGTTCGCTCGGCGCGGCATACGTCGCCGCAACGACGGACGGCCACACTCTGCTAGTCAGCAACACCAGCACCATGACCGTGAACCACTTGCTTTATCGCGATACGCGCTACGACCCGCTGCGCGACCTGCTGCCCATCGCCACGATCACCATCAGCCCTTTCATCTTAGTGATCAACCCACGCAATCAACGCACCCAAGGCGTGCGCACATTGCAGGATCTGATTGCGCTGGCACAGCGACAGCCGGGGCAAGTCACCTATGCCTCGGCCGGCGTCGGGAACCTCCAGCACCTGCATATGGAGCAGCTGTTGGCGGCAGCCGGTGTGCGGATGTTGCATGTGCCCTACCGCGGCTCCTCGGTGGCGACCAATGCAATGGTGGCTGGTGAGGTGGACGTACTATTAGACACGCCCACCACAGGCGGACCGCTGATCCAAGCTGGCACCTTTGCGGCGTTGGCCACCACTGGTGAGACGCGTTGGCGCGAGCTGCCGGAGGTGCCGACGGTTAAGGAAGCCGGATACCCGGACTTCACCGCCGTGTTTTGGAACGGCTTGGTCGCACCAGCCAACACGCCATCCGATCTGGTGCACCGCCTATACGCTATGATGCAGGCAACAGCGGCTTCGCCAACGGCGCGCCCGCCGCTGCTGGCTCAGGGCGACATCTTCGTACTAGACCCAGTACGCTTCCGCGAGCGCATCGCCACCGATATTGAACGCAACGCCGCGGCCATCAAAGCGGCGGGTATCGAGATGCAGTAGGGCCGCCGCTCACGCCAAGTCCGGACAGCTTCGGTTTGACTTGGCGGCTCTCTTATTAATAACTCTCGAGCGCTGCAGCTGGTGGTGCGTCGCTTTGAGGATCGGCTCCCGCGGCATAGGCCTGATGTTCGGTGAATAAAAACCAATGCATTGCGGCAAGGCTGCCGATGCGAGGGATGAGGCGCCGCAAGCCCTCCATTCTCGCCACCTCCTTCGCGCGCCGCGCCTCAATGCCCACCTCCGTCAGACCTAGGTCCGGCACGGTATGGTAGTCCAAGGTGTAAGGCGGTTCGGCTGGGGGAAGGCCGAAGACCCAGTCGAAGATCATCCGGGTCCGCGGCATGTGGAACTCCGAGTTCACCACCAACAGCCGCCGCAGACCGGCGGGATCGGTGTGGATCACCCGGGCGAAATAGGCGTTACCGATCGTGTCGAGTGACGCCGTCTCAGCCCAGATCCGTGCTGCCGGCACGCCGCGCGAGCAGGGCCTCTGCGGCTGCAACGGATTCCAGCACCGGGTAGCCCGCAGTGTTGAGCGGTGGGGCACGATGGACGGTGTGGGCACTTAGCGGGATGATAGGTGCCTCGCCGGCCAGGGCCTGGGCCGCCTCTAGTCGGTTCTGCACGAACGGGGGCAGGGTGCCGCTTGGTCGCAAGCCACCGCCGGGCACTAGGACTGCATCATATCGCTGCATAGGCCCGAGCATAATAGGAAAGCGACGCGAGACCAGTCGCGCCCGACGCGCTTTTGCTGAATGTTGCGCGCCAAGGCTAAACCGCCTCGAGCCTGGAAATCGTAGTCCACCCTGTTTATTACGCCACTTTGAAAAAGCATTGCGCTAGCTGGCGGAGGCAGGGCCGTAGGTTTCAAACTGGGCGTGGTTAGTCAGCGCCTAAGGTCCTTGGGGCCGGCTTCGCCCTTCGAGTCCTGCTCCACCTGTGCCGCTGCGGCTTCCGTCGCGGCGCGCTCATCGCCGCCATAGCCTGCCTTAGGAGCCGCGTCGCCCGCTTCCCCCGCCGCTTCCGCGTCGCTCGACGTGGGAGCTCCCCGGCCTTTCTCCTCCGCAGTCCAGCCAGGCTCCCCCGTTCCCTTTCTCTTTTCGTTCGGCATTTTCAACTCCGTGGGCTGGAGACCGAAAGGCTGAACGCAAGGAGCAGTTCCGGTGCGTCCCCACCACATTATAGTCGTTGTAGAGCTCTGCCGTGATTTTGTTGCGGCCACGTTGCTCGAAACGTAAAGCGAGGCACGGCCTGCGGCATCCCGAACAGCAAGTTCGCAGGTTGGGCGCGACGCGCTCCACGAAGCGCCCGGCGTCGGATTCGACCGAGACAATCAATAGCGTCGCAATCGCGATCATGCGGACCTAGCATCTGCTTTCCTCGGAGGGAGCTAGGCCATGGTTCTGCACGCCAAGGGGCACGGTGAAGCCGAGTGGACCGCGCCGCAGCGAAATTGCGGTACGGGATACCCCGTAGGGCGGATCCGCACCGTGGCCGCACTTACCATTGCGGCGGCGTCGGTCGGATGCACTGGACGGCTTCCGGAGTACAAGTCACCAGAGACTGTCCGGGAGATTGCCGAGCAGAACTGGACGACGGCGCAGCGCCAGTGGTTCCACCATACCTCCCAGGGCACCAAAATCATGCCCTACGCCTGGTTCATGGCGCTTGAGCAGCCCCAGCCCAGTTGGCCCGGCGCCGCGCCCCGCTTCGTCGAAGCGGACTACCTGCCGCGGCTCGGGTTCATCCCATCCCCATCCTCGGCGGCCAACCCCGACGGCTTGCCGATCGGCTTCGCCAAGGACGAATTCGGTGCGAATGAGGGCACCTCCGAAACTGAGACGGTGGTCGGGCTGACCTGCGCCGCCTGCCACACGGGCCAGGTTGAGTATCGAGGCCGAGCCATCCGGATCGATGGCGGGCCCTCGATGGCGGATACCGGCGCCTTCCAAGAGCGGATCGGCCTCGCGCTTTACATGACCTACCACTCGGATCCCCGCTTCGCCCGCTTCGCCGGACGAGTGCTAGCCGCGACCGGCGAGGCGGACACGCCGGAGGCCCGGGAGCGGCTGCGACGCCGTCTCCAGCTCGCCTTGGACGCGGGCGCGACCGAGAAAGGGCTTGCGGAGCAGCGTCGGCTTTACCCGGTAGCGGAGGGTTTCGGGCGGCTGGATGCGCTGGGCCGGGGTGGGAACTTCGTCTTTGGCACTTTGCCTCAAAACCCCTCGAACTTGGCAGTGGCGGACGGGCCAGTGAGTTACCCGGCTCTGTGGGATGCCCCCTGGTTCGATTGGGTGCAGTATAATGGCGCCATCCGACAAGCGATGGGACGCAACGTCGCTGAGGCAATGGGCGTCCGGTCCCTGGTGAAGCTCTCCGGACCGCCAGAACAGATCTACAGATCTTCGGTTAGAATCCAAAACATCTACGACCTCGAGCGCCAGCTCTCCGGCCCGGCCCCTGGACAAGGCCTGCGGTCGCCGCCCTGGCAAGAGGACATTTTGGGGTCCATCGACCGCGCTGCTGCGGAACGTGGCCGGGGTGAGTTCAGGCGGCTCTGCGCCGGTTGCCACGTGCCCTGGGAGCCGAGCGCGCCGGGGAGCCAGTCCAACCCGCCTCGCGTGACGATGGTTGGCCTTCAGGCTATCGGCACCGACCCCAAGGCCGCCAGAAACTTCGCCACCCGAACGGCGGTCCTGCCCTCTGGCCAGCGGGTGACCGCGAGCGAGGGGCTGCGGCTCGTGACTACCGACGTCATCAACAAATGGTATGACGTCAATGGAGTGCCGGAGCGCGGCACTTGGACTGACCCCAGCGGGACGGTGCGGCCGGGCCGGGAGGAGATGAACGGCGGCAGACCTAATGAGTGGCGCGCGCCGCTTGCATACCGGGCGCGTCCGCTCAATGGCGTCTGGGCGACCGCGCCTTACCTGCACAACGGGTCAGTCCCGAGCCTGTACCAGATGCTGCTGCCCGCGGATCGCCGCGACGCAGTTTTCTATGTGGGGAGTCGCGAGTTCGACCCAAAAGACGTCGGGTTCTCCAGGGCCGCCTTCGAGGGCGGATTTCGATTCGATACCGCCATTCCTGGCAACTCGAACCGCGGACACGAATTCCGCAATGGCCCGCGTGGCAACGGCGTTATTGGGCCCGAGCTTACCGAGCAGCAGAGGCGCGACATCGTGGAGTACCTGAAGACGCTCTGACCCAGCTCTTCGCACACCGGCTCCGCGGCGCTACGAACACGCCCGAAAGGGCGGGAGCCATTTGCGCTACAGTTGGAACTGCAGTTCGACAGTTCGCTGAATGAAGCGCCGAGCAGGAAGGAAGAATGGTAGCGACCTCCAGCGTTGTCTTTGAGTGGTATCTGCCAAAAACAGCGATTTCTTCAAAGGTTGGGCAACGTGTTTTTTCCTGTGCTCGGGATAAAGTTTAGCACAATTCTAGCGCAACATTGCTGCTGTTCATCTAGAACAGTAACTTACACTTGGGATCTCTCAACTGAAAATCGCAGTGTCGGTGGTTCGATTCCGCCCCTGGGCACCATTCCCCTGATCCGACTGGCCTCGTCCCGAGGCGGACGAGGCCCATGCCCCGCTGGCTTCCCCTGCTGCTCGGTTTCCTGACGGCGATCGGCCCCGTCTCGACCGACATGTACCTGCCGGCCTTCCCCGCCATCGAGGCGGAGCTCGGCAGCGGCTGGGGCGGCGCGCAGGTGACGCTCGCTGCTTGGTTCCTCGGCCTCGCGGTCGGGCAGCTCGTCCAGGGCACGCTGGCGGACCGGCTCGGGCGACGGCGGCCGCTCATCCTCGGCACGGCGATCTACACCCTCGCCTCGCTCGGCTGCGCCCTGGCGGTGAGCATGACGGCGCTCTCGGCCTGGCGCTGCATCGCGGCCTTCGGCGGGGCGGCAAGTGCCGTCATCCCGCGCGCCATGGTGCGGGACCGGGCGGATGGGCACGAGGCGGCGCGGATGATGTCGCGGCTGATGCTGGTGATGGGCGCCGCGCCGATCCTCGCGCCGACGCTCGGCGGGCTGCTGCTGCAGGCCGGGGGATGGCGCATGATCTTCTGGGCCTGCGCCGGCTACGGGCTGCTCTCCTGCCTGCTCGCCGCCATGCTGCTGCCTGAGACCCTGCCGCCCGCCCGGCGCGTGCGCCGCGCCCCGGCGGCGCTGCTCGGCGATTTCGCCCGCATCGGGCAGGAGCGGGGCTTCCTCGCCAACACGGTGATGGCGGGGGCGAGCAGTTTCGTCGTCTTCGCCTTCATCGGCGGCGCGCCGGAGATCTATATCCGCCAGTTCGGGATCTCGCCGGAACGCTTCGGCCTGCTCTTCGCCGTCAGTGCGGCGGGCTTCATCGCCACCTCGCAGGCCAATCCCTGGCTGCTGCACCGGCTGGGCGCCCGGGCGGTGCCGATGCTCGCCCTCCAAATCTGCGCCGTGGCGGTGTTGGTGCTGGTGCTCTTGGTCTTCACCGGGGTCGGCGGCTTCCTCGGCATCTTCCTGCCGGGGGCGGTGGCGCTGGCCTGCACCGGGCTGATCTTCCCCAATGCCGCGGTCGGGGCGATGTCGCGCCATGCGGCGCGGGCGGGCAGCGCCTCTGCCCTGATGGGCACGCTGCAGTTCAGCCTGGCCGCGACCGGCAGCGCCCTGGTCGGGGTGCTGACCGACGGCACGCCGCGGCCCATGGCGCTGCTGATGCTCCTCGGCGTCGCGGTCGGCATCGCCGCGAGCCTGGCGCGGCCGAGGGGCTGAGGAGGAGGCGAGCCCCCTCCGTCCCGGTCAGCCACCCTGGCCGGTGGGCTGGCCGGCGAGCGTCGGGCTCGCGGCCCGGGCGGGGAGATGGACCAGCGCCTGCTCGCGGCCGCCGCCGACCAGCCGGGCGACATAGCCGGTCTCGCCCTGGGTCGTGGTCGGGCCGGAATAGGCGAGGCTGCGGTTGCTGGCCTCGCCGGTGATGCGGGCATGGCCGCCGCCGACGACATTCCGGCTGGGCTCGGCATACTCGACGCGCGGCCCACCATCGGCGCCGCCGCCGACCAGGCGGGGGCCGGCATCCTGCGCCTGGGCCGCACCGGCCGCGGCGAAGGTGATCAGCGAAGCAAATACGGTATGGCGGATCATGGTGCTGCTTTCCTTCCGGGAGGCAGCCGGAGTGTTGGAAAACCCCTCCGGCCCTGCCTGTTGCCCGGAAGGTGGCCGCCGCCGCCGGGGAAGACCAATGCGCAGCCCGAATGAGATCCATCCACCGGATGGATGGCGCCCCCGCGCCCTCGACGCCGCCACCGCCTGCTACCGCGCCGCCTTCGGCCACGACGCGCCGCCCCGCAGGCCGTCTGGCGCGGGCGGCGAGGCGGGGGCAGGATCGGCCCCCACCCTGGGAAGGAACCGCCATGACCGAACGCTGGCAGCCGAGCGAGCGCTATCCGGATCCGTCGATCGTCGCCCTCGATCCCGCCTTCCGGAAGTACCACCTTGCCCTCTCGGCGGTGGAGCGGCTGTGGACCGGCTCCCGCTGGGGCGAGGGGCCGGTCTGGCTCGGCGACATGCGCTGCCTGCTGTGGTCCGACATCCCCAACAACCGCGTGCTGAAATGGGACGAGGCGACGGGGCAGGTATGCGACTGGCAGAAGCCCTCCAACAACGCCAACGGCCATACGCGCGACCGCGAGGGACGCATCATCGCCTGCGAGCATGCCGGGCGGCGGGTGGTGCGCTTCGAGCATGACGGCAGCACCACGGTGCTGGCCGACAGCTACCAGGGCAAGCGGCTCAACAGCCCGAACGACGTGGTGGTGAAGTCCGACGGCTCCGTCTGGTTCACTGACCCGCCCTTCGGCACCTACGCCTTCTACGAGGGGATCAAGACCGAGGCGGAGCTACCGCATACCCATGTCTATCGTGTCGACGGCAGGACCGGCGCGATCACCTGCGTCGCCGACGACATCGACCACCCGAACGGCCTCGCCTTCAGCCCGGATGAGGGCCTGCTCTACGTCATCGAGAGCCGGGGCAATCCGCGCAACATCCTCGCCTATGACGTGGTGGGCGACGGGCTGCGCAACCGCCGCATCTTCGTCGCCTGCGAGCCGGAGGAGACGCCGGACGGCTTCCGCGTGGATGTCGACGGCAATCTCTGGTGCGGCTGGGGGATGACGCCGGCGCTCGACGGCGTGCGGGTCTACAACGGCGCCGGGGCGGTGATCGGGCATATCCACCTGCCGGAGCGCTGCGCCAATCTCTGCTTCGGCGGGCGGCACCGGAACCGGCTCTTCATGTCGGCGGCGCAGTCGCTCTTCTCGCTCTACGTCAACACGCAGGGCGTGGCGGGGGGCTAGCTGTTTGGTCCCGGGATTTTGTGGTGCGGGTTCTGGATGCATCTAAA
>NZ_JCACHA010000604.1:0-17411 GCF_059503625.1 Skermanella sp. | reverse complement strand
GTTCCTGATATCATGCCGTCATGCGCATAGCCCGCCGCCTGACCTATCTGCCTGCCGACGAGTATCTCGCCCTCGAGCGCGATGCGGAGGTGAAGCGCGAATACGTCAACGGCGAGGTCTTCGCCATGGTCGGGGCGAGCCGCACCCACGCTCGGATCACGCTGAATATCGGCTCCAAGCTGAACGAAACGTTGAGACCGCCATGCTGGGCAGCGGTGTCCGACATGAAGGTCCGTGTCGAAGCCGCCAACGCCTATTACTACCCGGATGTCGTCGCCAGTTGCGCCGAGAGCCAGCCGGACCCTTACGTCATGGCGAACCCTGTCCTGATCGTGGAAGTGCTGTCCCCCTCGACCGAGCGGACAGATCAGCGTGAGAAGCGGCTGAACTACCAGACCGTCGCATCCGTCCAGGAAATCCTGCTGGTGGCCCAGGACCGGCGCTGGATCGAACTGTACCGGCGCGACCGCGACGGCTGGACCGTGGAGCAGGTCAGCGACGAGGGCGCCTTCGATCTCGCCTCGGTCGGGCTTAGCCTGTCCCTCGACGATCTCTACCGCAATACGTTCTGAACGTTTTGAATCGGCCGGACACGGAAAGCCGTGCCCTGAAATTCGACATCCGCCTTGACGGCCCGCCCCGCGCGCCGCTAAAAACGCGTCCAACGTGGTGATTTGGCGACCGGCTTGCAGGCCACGTAAAATAAGCTGCTAAAAAGGTTTGGAGTCGCGTCCGCGCCTCGATCCCTTGTCGGTCGGGGCTATTCTCATTTGAGCCTGCGGAAGCGGGTGGAGCGGCGACGAAAATGGACAAGACGAACACCCCGAACACTTCACCGAAGAACCCGGCGAGCCTGCGTCCGCGCACCCGGATGGTTCACGCGGGCACCGCGCGCAGCGGCTTCGACGAGACCTGCGAAGCGATCTTCATGACTTCCGGCTTCGTCTACGGCACGGCGGAGGAAGCGGAATCCGCCTTCGCCAACGACGGCTCCCGGTTCGTCTATTCGCGCTTCCGCAACCCGACCGTCTCCATGTTCGAGGACCGGCTTGCCGCATACGAGGGCGCCGAGCGCTGCTTCGCCACCGCCAGCGGCATGGCTGCGGTGTTCGCGGCGCTGATGAGCCAGTTGAAGGCGGGCGACCGGATCGTGGCGCCGCATGCGCTGTTCGGCTCCTGTCTGCACATCGTCAAGAACCTCGCGCCGCAGTTCGGCATCGAAACCACGCTGGTCAACGGCACCGACGCCGACGAGTGGCGCGCGGCGCTGAGCCGCCCGGCCAACATCGTCTTCCTGGAAACGCCGTCGAACCCGATGCTCGACGTGGTCGATCTGGCGCTGGTCAGCGAACTGGCCCATGCGGCGGGCGCGCGGGTCGTGGTGGACAACGTATTCGCGACCCCTGCCCTTCAGCGCCCGCTGGAGTTCGGCGCCGATGTCGTGGTCTATTCGGCCACCAAGCACATCGACGGCCAGGGCCGCAGCCTGGGCGGCGCCATCCTGTGCGACAACAAGTTCGCCGAGACGCTGGCGCCCTTCCTGCGCCATACCGGCCCCGCGCTGAGCCCGTTCAATGCGTGGCTGCTGCTGAAGGGGCTGGAAACGATGGACATCCGCATCGCGGCGCAGGTCCAGTCGGCACAGCAGGTCGCGGAGTTCCTGGAAAGGCATGCCAAGATCGCCAAGGCCCTGTATCCGGGCCTGAAGAGCCACCCCCAGTACGAGCTGGCGCAGCGCCAGATGAAGGGCGGCAGCACGCTGGTCGCCTTCGACGTCGCGGGCGGCAAGGCGGAGGCGTTCCGGCTGATGAACGGCCTGCGCATCGTCCGGATTTCCAACAATCTCGGCGACAGCAAGAGCCTGATCACCCATCCCGCCACCAGCACCCATCAGCGGCTCACCGACGCCGAACGGGCGGCCGTCGGCATCAGCCCCGGCAGCGTCCGCCTGTCCGTCGGGCTGGAGGACCCCGCCGACCTGATCGAGGATCTGGAGCAGGCGCTGGCGGGCGCCTGAGGCCGAAGACCGGGTCCGGAAAAGTCATTCCCGAACGGCTGTGTTAAATCCGGCATTTTACACAGTCGCTTGCACGTCCGTCGAATCCCTCTTATATACGGCTGCGGTCCATCGGGCCGCAGCTTTTACCTGACTATTCTGTAAATCCCGGTCATAGACGGCCTACAGGCTCCCGGCAGCCTGGATCGAAGGCAAGGAGTCCCTCCCTCATGTCGCATCTGCTGTCCAAAGCGCGCCGCCTCGCGGTCGCCGCCGCCGCAACCGTGCTGTTCTGGGGCGCTTCGGCCAGCGCCGCCACCGATGTCCGCGTCGGGTTCATCCCCGTGGTGGGAGCCGGTCAGCTTTTCGTGATCGACGGCGAGGGCTGGGCGCGCGACGCCGGGCTGAACCTGAAGCTGACCCAGTTCGAGTCCGGGCCGGCGATGATCAGCGCGCTGGCGTCCGGCACGCTCGACGCCTATTACGGCGGCATCGGTCCGATCATGGTGGCGAGCGCCAGGGGCATCGACGTCAAGGTCTACGCCGCCACCGCGATCGAGGAGATGACCTTCGTCGGCCGCGCCGATTTCGCGGCGCAGCCGCAGGCCGCGACCGCCGCCGGCTTCAAGGCCTTCGCCGAAAAGCAGGGCCGTCCGCTCAAGATCGCCACCCAGCCGCCCGGCTCGGTGCCGGACACCGTTCTGCGCTACTGGCTCCAGAACGTGATCAAGGCCGATCCCGCGACCTACCAGATCACCGCGATGGGCATCGAGGCGACCCAGCAGGCCCTTCTGGCCGGCGCGGTCGATGCCGCGACGATCCGGGAGCCGACGCTGACCGTCGTGCTCGCCCGCGATCCCAAATCCAAGCTTCTGGCGGTCGGCGGCGAGATGCTGCCCAACCAGCCCGGCTCCGTGCTGGCGCTGACCGGCGCCTTCGTCAAGGCCAACGAGCAAGCCGCCAAGACGATCGTGTCGCTGCACGACCGGGCCACGACCCTGCTCAAGGCGGAGCCAGACCGCGCGGCCAAGCATCTTCAGTCGGGCCTGGGCAAGGGTCTGACCGATCTCGCGACCTTCGAGAAGGCGGTGGTATCGCCGGCCAGCAAGTTCGTCGCCGATCCGATGGTCATCAAGGACGCGACCAAGGTCATGCAGGACTTCCAGCTTCAGGCCGGCACGCTGGAGAAGGCGGCCGATCTGAACGCCCTGTTCGACGACAGCTTTTACCGGGCGGCGGCGGCGGCACGCTGACGCTCCGCAGCATTCCCCGCCCGACAAGCACAAGTCAGAAACGCAAGCCGACAATGCACAGAACCCTGCTGGCCGCCCTCGGCCTGATCGCCTTCCTGCTGCTGTGGGAGGCGGCGCCACGCTTCGGCTTCGTCTCGCCGCTGTTCGTGCCGCCGCCCAGTGGCCTGCCAGCCGCCTTCCTGCGCGAGATCCAGGCAGGTTACTGGGTCAGCGCCGTGCTGGCCAGCCTGCGGCACTACGCCCTGGGTCTGGCGCTGGGAACGGGGCTCGGCGTGGCGCTGGGCATCGCCACCGCCCTGTATGACGGCCTGGACGCGGCTCTGTCCTGGGTGGTCCGGCTGCTGCGCCCGGTGCCGGGTCTGGCCTGGGTCCCGTTCGCCATCGTCTGGTTCGGCATCAGCGAGACGGCCGCCACCTTCATCATCATCATCGGCGTCTTCTGGATCAACTTCTACGCCGCCTACGGCGCCGCCAAGGCGGTCGACAAGGATCTGCTGGAAGTAGCGGACGCCTTCGGGCATCGCGGCACGCTTGCCAAGCTGTTCAAGATCGTCCTGCCGGGTTCCACCGCCGGCATCCTGGCCGGAGCGCGCACCGGTCTGGGACAGGCCTGGATGGCCGTGGTCGCGGCCGAGCTGTTCGGCGTGCCGGGCCTGGGCCAGCGCATGATGCAGGCATCCAGCCTGCTGGCGACCGAAGTGGTCGTCGTCTACATGATCACGATCGCGGCGCTGTACGGGCTGACCGACGCGCTGTTCGTCCAGCTCAGGGACCGGTTGCTCAGATGGCAACGCTAGTCGATATCAAGGACCTTGCCATCGCCTATGGCAAGGCGCCTCCCGTCCTCGCCGGCTTCACCGCCGCCTTGGAGCGCGGCTCCTTCACGGCCGTCGTGGGACCTTCGGGCGTCGGCAAGTCCACCTTGCTGCGCGTGCTGTCCGGCCTGACGGCGCCGGCGGCCGGCACCGTCGATATGCCCATGCAGCCGGAGAAGGGCCGCCGTCCGGTGGCCCTGGTCTTCCAGGAAGCGCGCCTGCTGCCCTGGCGCCGGGTGCTGGAGAACGTCTCCTTCGGCCTGGAAGGAACCGGTTTGTCGAAGGTGGAGCGAACGGGCCGCGCTCAGGAAACGCTCGATCTCGTCGGGCTCGGGCAGATGGGAGGCCGGTGGCCGCACCAGCTCTCCGGCGGACAGCGGCAGCGGATCAATCTGGCGCGGGCCTTGTCCGTGCGCCCCGACCTGCTGCTGCTGGACGAACCGTTCTCCGCCCTCGACGCGATCACGCGGCAATCGCTCCAGGACGAGTTGCTGCGGCTGTGGCGCGAGACGCGGACGACGATGCTGTTCGTGACCCATGACCTCGACGAGGCGGTGTATCTGGCCGACCGGGTCGTCCTGCTGGGCGGCAAGCCCGCCGGCATCGTCCGCGACTTTCCGGTCGATCTGGCGCGTCCGCGCGAGCGGGACACGGCCAACTTTTCCGACGCGGTGCGGGAAATCAGGGCGGCGTTGTCGGAGTCCGTCAACGATGGCGCCGGGATCTGAAACATTTTTTGTGCAGTGCAGCATTTTGAGTGCGCAATCCAGGCATTTGCGGTACGTTAGAATTCTCAGAGGCAGCGCCCGGCAGTGTGCGCATGCCCCCACGTCCGCCGTAAAAATGTGAAATCAATGCCTTTCAATGCGACCCATGCCTTCGACGCCCATCGCCGCAATGTCGACAATTTGGTCAGCGTCGGACAAGACCTTGCCCGGACTGCCGGGAAAACCCAGGAAATGGCTCTCGCCTCCGTCCAGACGATCGGCTACCGCACGGCGATGATGTTCCAGGCTTTCGGCGACCCCGTGGCGATGTCGAATCCGGAATTCACCCTCATGGGCCACGAGAAAGTCGAAGCTGCCGTCGAATCGCAGCGCGCCATGATGGAAAGCACCCAGTACTTGGTCGAGACATGGACGACTTGGGCGTTCGGTCAAGCCAGGACGAATACCAAGGTGCTCACCGAGCTGGCGACCTGCCGGAGCCCGACCGATATCTTCGGCGTACAGCAGCACTATCTGCAATCGTCCTGGATCAATGCCACCGCCGCCGCCGCCAAACTGGCGCAAGCCATGGTCCGCGTCACCGATGCAGGATTGATCCCGGTCCACAAAGTGGCGTCGGCCAACGCCAAGCGGCTGTCGGAGCAGAGCGGCCAGTAAACTTGCCGGGGAACGGCTCGATCGATGAAAAAACCCGGCTCATGCCGGGTTTTTCATGACGGCGCGCCGTCCGCGACCGGAAGTTCCGCCAGGGCTTCGGGCGGCGGCGCCACTGCCCGGCGCTGCCGCCCGGCGACTGCGCGGTCGACTCCGGCGGCGACGACGCGCCAGCAGTGTTCCGCCAGCGCCTTGCGGCTGCCGAAACGTTCGACAGTAACCGGTTCGTGAAATTCCACCCGGATCGTCAGGCGGCCGAGCCTGACCATCTGCCAGAGATGCGGCGCCAGCTCCATATCGCCGTACCAGGCATAGAAGGGCCGCATGGACCGGCCGAGAGGTATGCCGTCGAGGTCGACGGCGGTCACCGACACCGGCTGGACCGTGACCGGCCTGCCATTCACCTTGAGAGACGCGACGCTGAACAGCGCCGTCTTGAACGGGAGCGTACGGTTGCCGTCCGACGAGGTGCCCTCGGGGAACAGGATCAGGGTATCGCCCGCCTCCAGCCGGCTCTTGATGTCGTCCCGGTGGACGCCGGCGTTCCGGACCTTGCGGTCCACGAAGACGGTCTGCTGAAGCTTCGCCAGCAGGCCGAAGAAGGGCCATCCGCCGACCTCCGTCTTGGCGACGAACGAACCCCGGATCAGCGATCCCAGGACGATGATGTCCAGGTATGAGGAGTGGTTGGAGACCACCAGCGTCGGCCCCTCGCCCATGGGGTGCCCGGCGACATCCACCTGGAACCCCAGGATGCGCGCGCAGACCGCGTGATAGGCGCGCGGCAGGCGATGGCGCAGGGGAGACCGGAGCCACACCAGAGCGGCCTGTACGGGCATCAGCGGCACCGTAAATGCCGCATAGGCCATGAGGCGGACCAAGCCAAGGAAAGAGGATCCCATCGTCAAGATCCTGCCGTCACGCTGCCGACATATCCCGGCGGCGTTCATAATGCTTGAAGTATTTGTCGGTGATCTGGTCCGTCTTGACCACGATGCAGACATCGGTGGTGTTGAACTGCTCGTCGATCACGGCGCCGTCGCCGACGAAACCGCCAAGACGCAGATAACCCTTTATCAGCGGCGGCAGCATGCCCAGCGCCGCCCGGGCATCGACCTGATCCCTGTCGAGCAGGTTCATCGTGGCGTAGCGCTCGGGCACGGCCACCGGCCGCAGGTTCGCCGGTGCAACGTGATAATGATGAAGATAGGACAGCGGCAGCGCCAAACCCGCGGGGTCGGTGCCCGGAAGGCTGGCGCATCCGAACATCAGCGCGATATCGTACTGGAAGACATAGGCGGCGATGCCGCGCCACAGCAGCTGCATGGAGGGCCGGGAGCGGTATCCGGCATCGACGCAGGAGCGCCCCAGTTCCAGCACTTCGCCCGGAAACTCGACCAGCGGCGAAATGTCGTACTCGTCGCTGGAATAGAAGCGCCCGACCGAACGCGCGGCCGAGCGGCGGATCAGCCGGTAGGTCCCGACGACACCTTCCGGACCCGGGCCCAGATTGTGGTCGATCACCAGCAGATGGTCGCAGACCCGATCGAAGCTGTCGAAATCGCGGCGTCGCGCCGCCATTTCCGCACTCGGCCGGGCAGCCATTTCCGTATAGAACACCCGGTAACGCAGCGCCTGGGCTGCATCAACCTCGGCCGATGACTCGGCCAGTCGCACTTCCAGATTGCCGGAGCGGAGATCGCCCTGAGCAAGCTGATCGATCATGAGGTCGGCCATGCTATCGCTCGCGGTCCTGGTTGTTGCACAATCCCGGCCAGACGTCATTTACCGTCAGACGGCTGCAGGGTTTCATCGTTCAACAGGCATACCACATAGCGCTAGTCTCGGGTCAACCGAGTCATTTAAATGTAACCAGTAAGTGTGGCTTATTTGCCCAAGGGAACAGGCGCGGCAAGACGTCGCTTCAATCTGAGCAAGCGATTACCAAGACAAGCACCGTCCGGAATTCGTGGCGTACTCGTGAATTCCGGACTGATGGAGCATTCCGGGTCCCATGCCTGGGACCGGCTGGCCTATCCCCTGTGGATTTACGCGACACCGCGGCGGGCGCGGGTCCCAAGACCGATCTGCTTGGCCAGCTTGCTGCGCTGCTTGGCGTAGTTGGGGGCGACCATGGGATAGTCGGGCGGCAACTGCCAGCGGTCCCGATATTCTTCGGGCGTCATGTCGTAGGCAGTCTTGAGATGCCGTTTCAGCATCTTCAGTTTCTTACCATCCTCCAAACAGATAATATAGTCGGGAGTAACCGACTTTTTGATCGGCACAGCCGGCTGTGGCCGTTCCACCGTGGGAGCGGGTTCCACTCCAACATTGGCAAGGGTCCTGTAGACCTGCTCAATGAGTTGCGGCAGGTCTGTAACCGTCACTGTATTGTTGGAAACATGCGCAGCCACGATCTCTGTCGTCAGAGACAACAGCTCGTTAGATGGGGATCCGTTGCTCATCTATCTTTGCTCCAGGGGACCGACAAGCATCGATATAAGTCTTCTCTGCGAGCAACGCAATAACGAATTACTGAAAATGAAGAGGACATTTTGACCTTACCAATGTCAGCAGATTACTTCCTGGATATCACAACGGCAGTCTGCCCGTTAACCTTTGTTCGCACCAAGTTGCGTGTCGAACGAATGGCGCCCGGAGAGACGCTGGAAGTCCGCCTGAACGCTGGGGAACCCTTGGAAAACGTACCGAGATCGTTGACAGAACTGGGTCATGAAGTGCATGGACCGGAACCCGAAATCCCGGCATCTCCCGAGGGTGACTACCGCCTTTGGGTGACTAAGCGTTAACTACGATCGATTGAGGATTGGAATAGTTCTAACTTCATGACCAGTGCCGCTACTGCTGCGTCCTTTTGTCGGTAATAGTCAGGCCTGCGGCCAATTTTTATAAAACCGCGCCCGGTATATAATTGGCATGCCCAATTGTTGTTTTCGGCCACTTCCAGGAACACCGCCTCGGCGCCCGCCATACGGGAGAGTTCCAGCGCGCCTTCCAGCAACGTTGCGCCAAGCCCGGCACCACGACGGTCCGGAGCGACCCCGATGGCGACGATCTCGGCCTCGCCGGCAATGGCGCGCGCAAGGACGAAGCCGGCTGGTTCGCCCTGCCCGTCCGCCGGCGCGATCAGCGCGAACATGCCCGGGCTGGCCAGCAGTCCGGAGAATGCGGCGGCATTCCACGGCTCGTGCGGGAAGCAGGAACCATGCAGGAATTCCAAGATTTCGCAGTCGGCGAGGCTTGCCCGGCGCAGGTTCATCGCCGTTTTTCCACGGGCATCGTGACATCGGGCGGCCGCAGGTAGAACGGCTGCGGCGGCGCAGCCTTTTCCAGGCCGGAACCGGCACCGCGCAACGCCACGATCCGCGCCACGTCGGCGGCATGGGGGAATCCCGCTCCGGAAGCGAACCTGACATCGGGCCGGCCGGCGGATACGGCACCTGCGGCAGCTTCGAAAGCCAGACGCACGCGGGCAGCGCCGTCACCCGCCACAAGTAGAGGCGTCCCAGCGAGGGCAAGGTCTTCCGGCCGGACCGAACGGGCTTCGCCCGCTACAGTAAGCTCGCTATCGAATGATTGGACGAAAATATCTTCTCGCCTTGACTCGACCGCGACCAGTACCGGGCATCCGCGCCGTTCTTCGGCCGGCACGCCGTGGGCGACCGCCTCGAATGTAGTGACTCCGATCAGCGGGCGGCCGGACGCCAGCGCCATCCCCTTGGCGGCGGCCAATCCGATCCGCAATCCGGTGAACGCTCCCGGGCCGGTGGTGACGGCGAAGACGTCGATGGACGGAAAATCCGCGCCGGCTTCGGCCAGCACTTCCTGAGCCATCGGAATCAGAACTTCGGACTGGCCCCGATCCATGACGGCGAAGCGTTGCGCCACGATGGCGCCGTCGCGCCACAGGGCGACCGAGCAGGCTCCGGTGGCGCTGTCGAGGGCTAGGATCTTCATGACCGTTCCTTTATGCAAACCATGCTACTGAACACCTTCGAACCTTCTTTCATGACTGCCCCAGCATTCAGGACTTTCCATGCCTTTGCTCGAGATCGCGCTGCCGAATGTCGATATCGACCTGATCTACGCGACACCTGCCAACATTACCGGACGGACGATCTATACCAATATGGTGTGCCTGCTGCACGCCGACGCGGCTGCGGCCCTTCGCGCCGCAGCCGGTATCGCCGGGGCACAGGGCTGCCGCCTGCGGGTTTATGACGCGTTCCGTCCGATCGAAGCGCAGTGGCGCCTTTGGGAAGCCTGCCCGGATCCCGAGTTCGTCGCCGATCCGAGGGAGGGTTCGAACCATGCCCGAGGGGTCGCGGTGGACCTGACCCTGGCCGATGCCGACGGCCTTCCGCTGGACATGGGCACGCCGTTCGACGACATGACGGCCCTGTCGCATCACGGCAGTACCGCGATCAACGCTACGGCACAGGCCAATCGCAGCCGGCTGCTCGGCATCATGGCGGCGGCCGGTTGGGACCACCACCCGTCCGAATGGTGGCACTACCAATTGCCCGACCCGAAGCGGTATCCTCTGCTGTGGGATGCTGCGGCCGGCGGCCGCATTCTCTGAAACTTCGCGCAAATCTTGTCGAATCCGGCTTTTTGTGTCACAGAAGGGTTTCTGGACACCGAAAGTTAGCGTCGTGGAAGGGATGCTTGCAGGAAAAGGGCCTGGGGAAAGCGCATGGGCTTGAACATGTTCCTTGGGACCCCGTCGCTCCGGCGGCTGACCCGATCCATACCGGGCTTAGCGCTTGGCCTTGCCATGCAGTGCGTGGCCGGCTCCGCCCTGGCGGAAAACTCGGTGGACGAGGTCGAGCGTGGCGCCGTCATCTTCGCCTACGCCCGCTTCGGCGAGGACCAGTACGGCCCCGGCAGCATTCCCCTGGACCAGTTCGACGCCCACATCGCCGAACTTGCCGACGGCGGCCACACCGTCCTGCCACTCCCCATCCTGCTGGAGAAACTGCGCGATGGGACGCCCCTTCCCGATCGCGCGGTGGTGCTGACGATCGACGACGCCCATCGTTCGGCCTATGCGGAAGCCTTTCCGCGCCTGAAGGCAGCCGGGGTGCCCTTCACCCTCTTCGTGGCACCCGACCCTATCGACAACGGCGCCGAAAGCCACATGACGTGGGCACAGGTACGGGAAGTCGCCCGTTCCGGCGTCACCATAGGCGTGCTGCCCGCAGCAGGACTGTCGATGCCCCAGCGGACGGTCCAGCAGAACGCCTCGGACCTCGCGCGGGCGGTCCAGCGGGTGGAGGAGGAACTGGGCGTCAAGCCGACCCTGCTGGCCTATCCGTTCGGCAGTTACGGGTCCGCGATCCGCGAACTGGCGCAGCGGCAAGGCTTCGCCGCCGCCTTCACCCAATCGTCCGGCGTCGTCCACGGCCGCTCCGACCGGCTGGCGCTGCCGCGATTCGTCATGAACGAGTCGTTCGGCGGGATCGACCGCTTCCGGCTGGCGGCCAATGCATTGCCGCTGCCGGTCGCCGACATCACCCCGGCCGACCCCGTGCTTACCCAGAATCCGCCGAGCATCGGCTTTACGGTGGCGGCCGGTACCGGCGACCTCGACCGGCTGGCCTGCTTCGTGGCCGGCCAAGGCCGCACCGGCCTGGAGCGTCTGGACGGCAACCGGGTCGAACTGCGCATACCCGAGGAGTTTCCGCCCGGCCGCACCCGCCTCAACTGCACCCTCCCCGCCGGCGAAGGCCGCTGGCGCTGGTTCGGCATGCAGTTCTTCGTGCCGGAGCCGTGACGAAATCGCCACAGGCTTAAACTTGAGATGTTTGGCGACACCTGTCATAGTGAGAGCGTCAGTTGTCGGAGAATGACCATGGGAAGCGTGTCGGAACGGAGAGCATCCGGGACTGAAGTGGGCGGCCTCAACCCACAGGTCCTGAGCCTGCTTGGCGGCGAACGGGTTTTCGGACATTCGCTGCAGAACCAGCTCGACGTTCACGAAATGCTCCTGGAAGGCCTGCCGGGCAAGGCGCTGAACCATCTCGTGGACAACCTTATCGTCATCCGCATGCCGGCCTCCATCGAAAAAGCTATCGGCATGAGCCTGCGCACTCTCCAGCGGCACAAAGCCACTTCTGGAAAGCCGCTCAATCCCGAGCAAAGCGGAAGAACCTGGAAGTTTGCCGAGATCCTGGCGAAAGCGACGGCGGTGCTCGGGTCGCAGGAGGAAGCGGAGCAATGGTTGGAGCGTCCTGCCATCGGCCTCGATCAACGGCGACCGATCGACCTTCTCGCAACACCTGCCGGCGTGGAGATGATCGAGGACCTTTTGGAGCGGCTTGAATACGGCGTCTATGTATGACGCCTCTTCCGGCGTCACTCGGCAATGGCGAACTGGTGGCATGGCGCCTTGACCAAGCCAATTTCAGCGGGACCTGGGATAGCGGCGAAGGTGCCTACAGGGTCGGCGGACGTTGGAACAGCAGACGGGTACGGGCCGTATACTGCTCGATCGACCCGGCGACCGCTATCCTTGAAGTTGCAGTACACAAGGGGTTCAAGGCGCTCGATACGGTGCCGCACGTCTTGACGGGGCTGACGATAATCGAACCTGACAGCGTCCATATTGTCGATCCGGCATCGATTCCAAACTCGAACTGGCTATCCCCAGGCATTCCGAGCGCCGGACAGCAGAGCTTTGGCGACGACCTTCTTGCTCGGCACAAGTTCGTTCTGCTTCCCAGTGCCGTTTCGACCCATAGCTGGAACCTGATTTTCGTCAATATGGTCGCGGCTGGAGCTTATAGATTAAGGTCCCAGGAGCCGTTCGCACTCGATACCCGGCTTCATCCACCACTAATCCATTAAAGAAAAAGCCGGCGGCAATCGCTTGCCGCCGGCTTTCTCTCGAACGCGAGGCAGGTCAGGCGGCGTTCTGGCGGACTTCGACGACTTCGGGGATGTAGTGGCGCAGCATGTTCTCGATACCGGCCTTCAGGGTCGCGGTCGAGCTGGGGCAGCCGGCGCACGAACCCTTCATGTTCAGGTAGACGATGCCGTTCTCGAAGCCCTGGAACGTGATGTCGCCGCCGTCCTGGGCGACCGCCGGACGGACTCGGGTGTCCAGCAGTTCCTTGATCTGGGCGACGATCTCGTCGTCGTCCTCGTGGGCGGCGTTGTCGTCGACCGCCGTCTCGTTGACGACGGGGCGGCCGGCGGTGAAATGCTCCATGATGACGCCCAGGATCGAGGGCTTCAGCAGGTACCAGTCGCGATCGCCTTCCTTGGTGATCGTCACGAAGTCCGCTCCGAGGAAGACGCCGGCGACTCCTTCGATTTCGAACAGCCGTTGCGCCAGGGGCGAACGGGCCGCAGTCTCCACCGTCGGGAAATCGGCCGTGCCATGCCCCAGGACATCGCGTCCGGGCAGGAACTTCAAGGTAGCCGGGTTGGGCGTCTGCTCGGTCTGAATAAACATGTATTTCTCCTTCCCACCATCATCACTGGCGAGCTTAACGGAAAGTGGGCAGAATCACCCCTCAGATCAAGGCTTGGCCAGATCAAGGCTTGGCCAGATCAAGCCTTGCCCAGATCAAGCTTGCCAGCACCGGCAACCGGAGCCGCAATACCGCCATGACGAATGACCAGTCCGAAGACCTGTCCAAGGCGGAGACCATCGACTGGCTGATGGAGGACGGCCGGCGGGCGGAAAGCATCGCGGCGCTGATGGAAGCCTTCTGCCGCCGGCTTATCGCGGGGGGCGTGCCGCTGTTCCGGGCGAACTGGCATATCCGGATGCTCCATCCCCAGATCCGGGGCATCACCTTCTACTGGCGCACCAACATGGACGGCGTCGAGGAGATCGAGCGGGAGCACGGGACGGAGCTGAGGCCGGAATATCTCAACAGCCCGATCGGCGCCATCGTCGAGGCCGGCGCCGACGCCATGCGGTACCGGATCGAGCAGCTGGAGCCCCCTTATGCCTATCAAATCCTCCAGGACCTCAAGGAGCAGGGCGGCACCGACTATGTCGCCATGCCGATGCGCTTCTCGACCGGCAGGGTCAACGTCGCGAGCTGGTCGTCCGACCGGGCCGGTGGTTTCACCGGCCCGCAGCTCACCCTGATCTACGACGTCATGCCGGCTCTCTCCACCGTGCTGGAAACCATGGTGCTGCGCCGGCTGGCGGTGAACGTGCTGGACACATATGTCGGGCGCGACGCCGGCGCCCGCATCCTGTCGGGCGACATCCGGCGCGGCACCGGCGCCACCCTTCGCGCCGTGCTGTGGTACTGCGATCTGCGCGGCTTCACCAGCCTTGCCGACCGGCTGCCGCTGGCCGACCTGATCGGCCTGCTGAACGGCTATTTCGAGATCATGGGCGGCGCCGTCCAGGCGCGCGAGGGCGAAATCCTGAAGTTCATCGGCGATGCGATGCTGGCGATCTTTCCGCTGCCGGACGGCGAGGAAGGCGATGCCTATGTCCGCGCCAAGGTCAACGACGCGCTGGACGCGGCGGCCGACGCCATCAAGGCGATGGAACTGCGCAACCGGGAGCTTCAGGCCTGGGGATTGCCGGTCCTGAAGGCCGGCATCGCCCTTCATGTCGGCGACGTCATGTACGGCAATATCGGGGCACCGGACCGATTGGACTTCACCGTGATCGGCCCGGCGGTCAACCTGGTCAGCCGGATCCAGGGCCTGTCGAGCGAGCTGATGCGGCCCGTCCTGACATCGGAAGCCTTCGCCGCCCAATGCGCCGAGCGGCTGGTGTCCGAAGGGCTGCACCCGGTCAAGGGGCTGAAGGAGCCGATCCAGGTATTCGGCCTCGCCTGAAAGCCCTCAAGCGCTCAGGAGATCAGGTCGAGCTGTTCGCGCTTCAGGCTGCCGGGCACCAGCGTCAGGGGGATGCGGAGCTTGCCCAAGCCCTTGCCGGCAAGGTGCGTGACAAGAGGGCCGGGGCCTTCCGGCCCGGTGCCGGCGGCCAGCACCAGGATGGAGATCGACGGTTCCTCGTTGATCAGGGACAGCAGCTCGTCGCGGCGCTCGCCTTCCCGGACATAGAGGATCGGCAGGGCGCCGGTGATCTCGTTGACCTGCTTGGCGTGACGCTGAAGGATCTGCTCCGCCTCGGTCCGGCGCTCCTCCCGCATGATGTCCTCGACAGCGATCCAGTGCTGGAAATCGCTCGGCTCGATCACGTAGAGCAGCGCCACCCGGCCGCCGCTGTTGCGGGCACGCAGGCAGGCATAGGTCAGGGCGATGTTCAGCTCCTCGCTGTCATCGACTATCACCAGGAAGATGCGCTGGTGCGTCGCCGGAACTGCGGTTTCGGAATCGCTCATGTCACACCTTTCGGAAGATCGCGCCGGCCAGCCAACCGGCCGCCACCGCGAAGATTATCGCCGAGATGCCATAAAATGTGGATTGTCTCATGGCGAACTCGAAAATCTCGGCGCTGAAGCCCACCTTGCTGACGGCCAGCGGCGTGGTCTGGGCGCTGACCACGTCGCCGTCGCGGATCAGGAACACGCTGACGGTATACGCCCCGGTCGGCACATTGGCCGGGAAGTAGACATTGGTGCGGAACAGCCTTTCGCCAAGGAAAGCCACCTGGCCATGGGCCTTGCCGTAGAGACCCTCTTCCTGCTTGTTGCGGATCAGGGCTTCCCGGAATTCCCGCACGCGGTCGGGCGACGCACGGCCGGGATTCAAGGGCGGCAGACGCAGGTGGGCAAGGCCGATCTCGTGCCGGGCCAGCACGGCGTCGCCGATGATCTGATCCAGCGGCCGGTTGGTCGCGACGCTGTAGAAGCTGGGAGCCTGCTGGAACTCCATGCTGGCGGTGTTGATCCAGATGCCGGCGACTCGAGACTTGCGGCGAACCATGACTTCGGTCGGCGGTCCCTGGACGACGACGGCCACGTCGCCCGGCCCGTCGGTGGCGCCGAACAGCACGACCTCGGTGCCGACGAAGCCTGTGTTGATGGCGATCAGGTGGTTGGACAGGTCGGCCACCAGGGACTGCGCCCAGGCGGGACGGATGGCGCCGGCGAACGCCATTGCGGCCGCGGTCAGCAGGAGTGCTGCCGCGACGATCACCCGCTTCCGCGTCGATCCGGGATTCTGGCAGGGTCTCAACGGTCCACCGGGATGGTGATGGAGTAAAGGTTGGGCGGAGGCACCACCAGTTCGACCGCCAGCCGGAGCGCCACGCCGACGACCAGCAGGGCCAGCAGCGCCCGCGCCTGCTCGCCCCGCAGGAAGCCGCTGGCCTTGGTGCCGAACTGGGCGCCGACGACGCCGCCCACCAGCAGGAGCAGTGCCAGCATGACATCGACGGTGTTGTTCAACGCTGCCTGGAGGAAGGTCGCGATGGCCGTGGTGAAGATGATCTGGAACAGCGAGGTCCCGGCCACCAGCGCCGTCGGCATGCCGAGCAGATAGATCATCGCCGGCACCAGCAGGAAGCCGCCGCCGATACCCATGATGGCGACCATCAGGCCGCCGACGAAGCCGATCCCGGCCGGCAGCAGCGCGCTGATGAACAGGCGGGAGCGCTGGAACCGCATCTTGAACGGCAGGCCGTGCAGCCAGATGTGCTTGTGGAGCTTGCGCCGGGCGCCCTGCTTGCGGCCCCGGATCATGGCGCCGACGCTCTCGACCAGCATCAGTCCGCCGATGCCGCCCAGGAACAGGACGTAGGACAAGGCGATGACGAGGTCGATCTGGCCGAGCGTCTGGAGGATGCCGAAGATCCAGACGCCGAGCGCCGTTCCCCCGGCGCCCCCGATCAGCATCACCAGCCCCAGCTTGACGTCGACGTTCTTGCGCCGCCAATGGGCGAGCACGCCCGACACGCTGGCGGCGACGAGCTGGTTCGCCTGGGTGCCGACCGCAATGGCCGGCGGGACGCCGATGAAGATCAGCAGAGGCGTCATCAGGAACCCGCCGCCGACGCCGAACATCCCCGACAGGAAGCCGACGACGCCGCCCATGATGAGGACGAGCAGTCCGTTGACGGACATTTCGGCGATGGGGAGATAGATCTGCATGGATTGGGGGATCAGACCGGTCCGGAGAATAGGCCGGTACATTACCCCTGAGGCGGCGGAGCGGCAAAGCCCTTTCGGACCGGCGCAGCCCTTTCGGACCGGCGCCGGGAGGATCGCGGCGGATCAGAAGCCGAGCCGTTTCAATTCATCGATCGACCTGACAGCCTGGGTGTGGAGGATGAAGATGCCGCCGGCTTTCTCCCATGCTTCCCTGGTGCCGGCGCGGTCGTCGACCAGCACATGACCGGGACCGGCATACCGGTGCTTGTCCCGCGTCATGCAGGTGACGACCGGCACATGGGCTCCCAGCATCGCGGCGACCCAGCGCCGCTTCTGATCGGGCGCCCAGTCGCCCATCGGCAAACCGGTCAGGATGGTCGGCTTATGAGGTTCGCAGAATTCCCACAGCACCTGGGCGTCGTGCATCATCTCGAGGGTGCCGTAGAAGTCCGGCGCCTTGGCAAGCGCTTGCCACATCCGCCGGACCGGCAACTGGTCCGGCCGCTTCCCCGTTACGGCCTCCACGCCGCGGTCGAAGTCGGCCAGGACTCCGTCGAGATCGAGGAAGAGCTTCATGACCGTCTGGTCCTCCATTCTGTTGATGGTTTCCAACAAAGAAAAACCCCCGCCGGTTTCCCGGCGGGGGTTTTTCGCTCAAGCTTGAACCCGATCAGGCGACGACCGTATCCGCGAGTTCGCGGAAGGCCGGGATCTGGTCGAAGTTCATGTAGCGGTAGATGTCGGCAGCCTTCTTGTTGACGACGCTGACCTGCTCCATGTACTCGGCCACGGTCGGGATCTTGCCCATCAGCGCACACACCGCAGCCAGCTCGGCCGAGCCGAGATAGACGCGGGTGTCGATGCCCAGCCGGTTGGGGAAGTTCCGGGTCGAAGTGGACATCGCGGTC
>NZ_JCACHA010000603.1:16398-17498 GCF_059503625.1 Skermanella sp. | reverse complement strand
CGAGATCACCTCGAGCATCCGTCCACCCAGCACGCCGCCCTTGGCGTTGATTTCCTCGACCGCCAGTTCCCAGCCCTGACGGTAGGGGATGGTGAAGGCCGGCAAGCCGGTATAGCTGTTGATCTCGCCGATCCGGACCGGTTCGGCGGCGCCCGCGGACAGAGCGGTCAGGGATAGTGCCGCCGAAAAGACGGCGGCGCGGAAGGTGCGTTTCAAACCCTGCATCATCAAGTCCCTGTTCGTATTGCCCGCAGGCGCTTCTCAGGTGGATTTCATGCCGCTGTTTATCGTCGCTCGTACCGGCGTAATCCACCCCATTCTTGTACGAAGCGGCGATGGACGATGCCTGCGGCGTATCTTCGGGCGGCCGTTCGCCCGCTGTCGCCATTCAAACAAATACACTTTATGCATCTTCAAAAAGTGTATTGCCGATGTAAGAATATGCCGATCGACGATGCTATATTACCGACATTTGATTTCATTTTTCATTCTACAGACAATAAATGGATCGTCATACTCTTTGCTCCTTTGCACCAACGGCATAGGGACCGAAGGGTGGACGAGATATGACGTACGTTTTATCGTGAACCATAAGCATGATTGCCATGTAAGCTCATGACAGTCGCATTCCAAACCGCCATATTAGCTGCCGTGGTCTAAAGAACCATCCAATTTCAGCTATTTTCATTCGAGGCCGGCAAAGACATTCATTTGATCCGGAAGTCTGGAAGAGAACCCGCAGAGGTATAACCGTGTTGAACAAAGAGCAGGTCGATGCATTCGAATCCAACGGGTTTTTGGTGCTTCCTGACTTCGTGCCACGGGCGGAATGTGCGGCGCTCCTGAACTATTCACGAGGATTGGCGGCTCAGCTCTCGTGGGAGGTTCAGCGCATGGACTTCCTGCCGACCCTCGATTCTCCGAAGCACGAGGATTATTTCCTGACATCCGGCGATAAGATCCGGGTGTTCTTCGAAAAGGCGGGCATCGCGGCGACGGGGCCGGCGGAGCCGGGCTGGCAGGGCGTCGATAAGATAGGCCATGCGCTGCATGACCTCGATCCCATGTTCGACGAGTTTTCCCGTGATCCCAGGCTCCAT
>NZ_JCACHA010000603.1:12455-16388 GCF_059503625.1 Skermanella sp. | reverse complement strand
ATGCGATCTGCCGGCAGACGGGAATGGTCGATCCCCTGCTGCTCCAATCGATGGTGATCTTCAAGCAGGCCCATCAGGGCGGAGAGATCGATATCCATCAGGATGCGGCATGGCTCTATACCGAGCCCGGCAGCGTCCTCGGTTTCTGGTTCGCGCTGGAAGACGCCACGACCGAGAACGGCTGCATGTGGGCACAGCCCGGCGGCCATCGCACCGGCCTCCGTTCCCGTTTTCGCCGCCGCCCGGACGGCAGTGCTGGCATGGATTGGTTCGATAACGACGAATTCCACGGATCGGAAGAGCATTTCGTCCCCTTGGAAGCGCCAGCCGGCACCCTGATCGTTCTTCACGGCTTCTGCCCGCACCGCAGCGGCCCCAACAGGTCCCGCCACGCGCGCGGTTCTTACAGCCTGCACGTGATCGACGGTGCCTGCCGGTATCCGGAAGACAACTGGCTGCAACGATCCCCGGCCATGCCGCTGCGCGGCTTCGACCTCAAGGCGATCGAAGAACTTCCGGCGCCGGTCCCCGCCTTTCAGTTCTGACCGGCGATCCGGCGCGCCGTCGCCTGATGGCTGCGGCTCAACTCCGCGATGTCCAAGCCCGGAATGTCGCCGTCGACCACGGTCCATCGGCCGCCGATCATGACCCAATCGGCCTTGTGCGCGCCACACAGGACCAGGGCCGCCAGGGGATCGCCGTGTCCGGCGAAGCGTAGCTCGTCCAGGCTGAACAGCGCCAGATCGGCCTGATATCCCGGAGCGATCGTTCCCAGGTCCGCCGAGCGCCCGATGCATCCCGCCGAACCGGTGGTGGCCCAACGCAACGCGTCGCGATGGCTGACCGCCGATACCCCGTACTGGAGCCGTTGCAGCAGGAAGGCGGCGCGCACTTCCTGCATCAGGTTGCTGCTGTCCGCCGAGGCCGAACCATCGACGCCCAGCCCGACCTTCACCCCGGCGCTTTCCATCCCGTGGACCGGGCACATGCCCGATGCCAGCACCTGGTTGCTGCACGCGCAATGCGTCACGGACGCACCGGCGGCGGCCAGCCGGCCGATTTCGGCGTCGTCGAAGTGGATGCCGTGGGCGAGCCAGACGCGGTCGTTCAGCCAGCCGCATTCCTCCAGGTAGTCCAGCGGACGGCAGCCCATCGTCTCCAGGCAGAAGGCGTTCTCGTCCTCCGTCTCCGCCAGATGGGTATGCAGGCGGACGTCATGACGGGCGGCCAGCTCCGCCGTCCGGGTCATCAGCGACCGGGTGACCGAGAAAGGCGAGCAGGGGGCCAGCGCCATCTGGATCATCGCGCCGTCGCCGCGCTGGTGATACTTGCCGATCAGCCGCTCGCTGTCCTCCAGGATGGTATCCTCGTCCTGGACGACGCTGTCAGGCGGCAACCCGCCGTCGCGTTCCGACAGGTTCATCGAACCGCGCGTCAGCACGGCCCGCATGCCCAGCCGCTTCGCCACCTCGCCCTCGACATCGATCGCGTCTTCCAGCCCCTTGGGGAAGACGTAGTGGTGGTCGGTCGTCGTGGTGCAGCCCGACAGCATCAGCTCCGCCATCGCGACGGTGACGGCCGATTCAAGCGCTTGGCGGTCGAGCCGTGCCCATACCGGATACAGCGCCTTCAGCCAGGGGAACAGCTCCTTGTCCAAGGCGGCGGGCAATGCACGGGTCAGCGTCTGGTAGAAGTGGTGATGGGTGTTGATCAGCCCTGGAACGACGGCAAGACCACCCGCTTCGAACACCTCCGCCACCGGGGTCGCCGGTTCACGTCCGGCGGGAACCAGCTCGGCGATCCGGCCATCCTCGACGACGATCCCGCGTTCGGCTCCCTCGGCGAGGATAGCCAGCGGGTCCTTGATCCAAAGCCTCATGGGCGGAGTTCCTTCGAATAGGCGCTGTCGATCCAATACTACCGTGATCGGCCTTCCGCCATGCCTTCAATCCGGCCCAGGTCTTAATCGGGCAAGACGGTGATGGTCGCGGTGAGCCCGGCCCTCGGCTGCCAGTCCTCCGGCGGATGGTCCAGCGAGATCCGGACCGGAATCCGCTGCGCCAGCCGGACCCAGGTGAAGGTCGGGTTGATGTTCGCCAGCAGGTCGGGGCTCTGGCTGCGTTCCCGGTCCACGATGCCGCTGGCGATGCTGTGGACATGGCCTTCGAAGTTTTCGCCCGATCCCATCAGCGCCACCGATACCCGCGCCCCGACCTTGATGCGCGGCAGCTTGGTTTCCTCGAAATACCCGACGACATGGAACGAGTTGATATCCACCAGCGCCAGGGCGGGAGATCCCGCCTGGACATAGTCGCCGGCATGAAGCTCCAGGTTGGTGACATAGCCGTCGGCGACGGCGCGGACTTCCGTCCGCTCGAGATTGAGGTTGGCGACCTCCATGTCGGCCACAGCCTGCCGGTAGCCGGCCTGCGCTATGGCATAGGCCGATTCCGCCTGCTCGCGGTCCGATGCCGAGACCACGCCGTTGGCCAGCCTGTGCTGCCGGTCCATGTCGCGTTCCCGCTGCATCATCTCGGCGCGGCGGCTCTCCACCATCGCCTTGCTCTGATCCAAGGCCAGCCGGTAGCGGTCCTGATCGATGGTGAACAGCAGTTCGCCGCGATGGACCCGCTGGTTGTCCGCCACGTCGACGCGGGACACGACGCCCGAGACGTCGGGCGCCACCTGGATGACGTCGGCGCGGACGCGGCCGTCGCGGGTCCAGGGCCTTTCCATGTAGTAGTCCCACAGGTACCAGCCGACGACGGCGGCGAGGGCGACCGTGACCAGGGTGACCGCAATACGGCCAAGAGAAATCGAGAGTTTCATGGTCCTATAATTCCGTAAGCCGGCCGGCCACCGCGACGACGCCACCCAGGACGATGATGAACAGCGCCGCGTCGAAAAGTCCGCGATGCCAGATCCACCGCGCCATGCCGGTCTTGTCGATCAGGCGCCGCAGCACCGTCCAGACGACCAGGGCTACGATCGCCCAGCCGAGGATGGGCGTGATGTACACGCCCGCTATGTCGAGTTCCTTCATCTCAGGACGTCCGTTGGATATGGAACAGCGCGTGGCGTATGCCGAACAGCGACAGGAGTATTTCTGTACCGGCGGCGCCGGTCTCGGGCGCCGAAAGCCGGGCGGCCGCGTCGTCCAGCACGTGGCGCAACTCGTCGATATCGGTGTCTCCGTCCGCACCGCCGAAATAGCGCCGGAGCGCCGCCAGCACCGTGTCTATCGTCTCGCGCGCCGGCGCCGGCAGCATGTCGCGGTCGCGCCGGATCGCCAGGAGGTTCAGTCCGATCCGCAGCCCCGCCAGCGCGTCGCGCAGCAGGTTCCGGCGTTCCGGACGGTCCGAAGTCAGCGCAAGACGGGGCACCAGACCGCCCAGGCGGTCGTACATCCGCCCTTCGAAGCGCCGCCGGTCCAGTCTGGAGTCTCCGCCGGCCAGCCTCGCCAGATCGCTCCGGATCGCGTCCATCAGCCGCTGGACCGTCCAGTCCGCTCCCAGCGACCGCATGAGCGTCAGGACCACCACGGCAGTTCCAAGCCCGATCACCTGAGCGATCCCGCCGTTGAGGAAGTCGGCGAAGTCGATCTGGTAGCTGTTCTGAAGCGCCAGCGTCGCGGCGGTCGTGATTAGGACGGGCAGCGCCACGGGGAAGTGAAGCGGCGACGCCATCGCGGCGGCGAGCGGAATGAAGACCGGCACCAGGGCCGCCACCAGCATCGGAAAGCTGTTGACGCCCGGCAGCACGAACAGCAGGTAGCCGCTCGCGATCATCATGGCGACGATCGACAGGTTCAGGAACTTGGCCGCCGCCTGCGCCGGTTCGTCCAGGGTCGCGAACAGGCTGCATCCCACGGCGGCCATCATCGCGGCGAGATAGCCGTGCGGCCACCCGGTGGCGATCCAGATCCCCGTGCAG
>NZ_JCACHA010000603.1:0-12445 GCF_059503625.1 Skermanella sp. | reverse complement strand
TGCAGAGCAGGATCGCGACCGTGGCGGATGCACCCGACAATGCGGCCATGAAGTGGTCACGGTGGAGCGACGGCGGCTCCTCCCGTACGCTGATCCGCTCTCCCCGCCCGATCGCGGCGTGAAGCCCGACGATCTCGTCCCAGTACAGGATGAGGTCGCGCAAGCGGGCGCAGAGCGAGCGGAGCAGCAGGGCATCGTGATCGCCCCGGATTGCGGCGTCCGAAGGCTCGACCGTCGTTATCCGCTCCAGCAAAGCGGATTTGCCGCCATCCGGATTGTCGAGCCAATCGGCAATCTCCGCCAGCAGCGGGCTTATGTCGTCGGCAAGGTCCGGGCGATCGCGCCTGAGGCTTGCCAGTCTGTCCTGTACCGAAACCGCGTTGGACAGTAGCATTTGCAGCCGCCGCTGAAGCCGGCGCACGCCCGCTTCCGCCGCCCGCAGCTCGGGCGTGTCATAGCTGGCATGGACCCGCAGACCGTCCAGTGCGGCGGCACTGACGATCAGCCGATGCCGGTCGGCTTCCCACTCCGACCCCGCAGCCTTTTCCGTCACCACGTCCCTCGTCCAGCGCCGCGCATCCTCCAGCCACGCCGTCAGCCGCCCCATCAGCATGCCGCCGACCCGCTGTGGGAACACCACCTGACTGACCACCACCATGACCAGGATGCCCAGGATGATCTCCTGGCACCGCGCCACCGCGGTATCGAAGATGATGCCGGGGGTATCCACGATCGGAAAAGCGATGATCCCCGCCGTGTATCCCGCGAGCATGAAGGAATAGCTGCGCGGCGTCCGGTCCAGCACGGTCGCGTAGACGCAGACCCCGGCCCAGACCGCCAGGGCCAGCGTCAGGAGTTCCGGCGATCCGGCGAAAGCGGTCGTCGCGAACACCGCGAAGACGGAGCCGGCGATGGTTCCCACGACGCGGTATGCCGCCTTCGACTGCACCATGCCCACCAGCGGCTGCGCCACGATGAACACGGTCAGCATCGACCATGACGGGTGCGGCAGGTCGAGCGCGAAGGCGATGTACAGCGCGATCATCGACGCGCCGAACGCCTTGACCGCAAAGGTCAGGTTGCGGATATCGAACAAGAACATCGATACCGGCCGTCAGGCTTCGATCCGCTCTTCGGCGGGTTCGTCGATCTGGAAGCTCTGCTCGATGCGGTCGAAGGTGCGTAGCGCCGACACCACCTCGTCGTCGAGCACGCCGAGCAGCAGGCGCCGCCGGATGGCGCTCGCCACGCCGTTGACGCCGTCCAGCACGTCCAATCCCCGTTCCGTCAGCCGCACCACCTTCGAACGGCGGTCGGTCTCGTGGTCGAAGCGCTCGACCAGACCGGAAGCCTCAAGGGCGTCTAGCAGCCGGACCAGCGACGATCCCTCGATGTCGAGCGACCGCGCCAGATCCTTCTGACGCGCCTGTTTTCCCATATGCGACAGGTGGAGCAGGGGCATCCAGGTGGCCTCGGTAAGGCCGTAGGGCTTCAAGCCCTCGTCGATCTCGCGGCGCCAGCGGCGTGCGATCCGCGCCAGCCGGAAACCGAAAGCCGCCCTGAGGGCGGCGGAATTCGCGTCCATGACAATGTACCAAGTAAGCTTATTATTAGGATGCTAATATGTCGCCGCCATTCCTGCGCGTTCAAGGTACAGTTAACGTTTCATGAACGCGCTTGCCGTAACACTGCCCTGCAAATTGCGAATGAAACTAACGGCCGAGTGCCGCCGGGTCGAAGTGCCGGATGAAGTCCAGCAGCACCCGCATCGACAAGTCGGCATCCTCCACCGTGATCGACTCCGCCGGATTGTGGCTGATGCCTTCGCGGCAGCGGGTGAACAGCATGCCCACGGGGCACAGCGCCGCCACCGCCATGGCGTCGTGCCCGGCGCCGCTCGGCAGCTTCCGGGGCTGCACGCCGCAGCGGCCGACCGCCTCCGACAACTGCGCGATCAAGCCGGGTGCGCACAGCGTCGCCGGCGCGTCGTGGGACTGCTCGACGCTGACCGTCAGCCCGCGCCGCCCGGCAATGGCCTCGATATCGCCCAGTACAGCCGCCGAAGCTGCACGTCTCACGGTATCGTCGGGCGACCGAAGGTCAATCGTGAACACGGCGCCGCCGGGGATTACGTTGACCGCGCCCGGCAGCGCTTCGATCCTGCCGACGGTGGCGACCAGATCGGTCCCCTCCAGCCCCCGGCGCTCGACCGCCAGCACCATTTCCGCAGCACCCGCCAGCGCGTCGCGCCGGAGCTTCATCGGCACCGTGCCCGCATGGTTCGCGGTGCCGCCGACCCGCACGATGAAGCGCGACGCCCCGTTGATGCCGGTGACGACGCCGACGCCCAGATCCTCCGCTTCCAGCACCGGCCCTTGCTCGATATGGAGCTCGACATAGGCCAGCACCTCGTCAGGCCGACGCGCGGCGGATGCGATGGTGTCGGGATCGCCGCCGAATGCCCGCAAGGCCTCCACGTACCCGACCCCGTCGGCATCCGCCACGCCCAGCGCCGCGTTGTCGAGGGTGCCGGCGATGGCGCGGCTGCCGGTCAGCGTCACCGGAAAGCGCACGCCCTCCTCGTCGCCGAACCCGACAACCTCGATGGCGAACGGCAGCCGCTCGGCCCGCCGGTTCAACTCGGCCACCGCCGCGACGCCGGCCAGCACGCCGAAGTTGCCATCGTACTTTCCGGCATTGCGGACGGTGTCGATATGGGAGCCGATCAGCAGGGCAGGCAGCCCTGGCCGCTCCCCCTCGTAGCGCCCGACCACGTTCCCGGCGGCGTCGATCCTGCCGGTCATGCCGGCCTCCGCCATCCAGGCGATCAACCGCTCCGCCGCCGCCTTGTGCTCCTTCGTCAGGAACAGCCGCGTCAGCATGCCGGGTTCGGCCGTGAAGGTGGCGAACTCCTCCAATCGGTCCATCAGCGCCTGGCCCAGATCGTGCCGAGGCTGCCCTGTTATCTGATAAAGCCGAAGGAGCGCTATCCGCTCGACCTGCCCCAGGGCCGTCTGGAACTCCTGCTGCGGCGTATTGCCGACCCGATTCTCGAAGGCGCGCAGGATGTCGTGCCGGTCCAGCCCGCGCACTGCGATGATGAAGGGGAAGCCGAACTTCGCTTGGTAGGTATCGTTCAGTTCCTGGAAGCGGGCGAACTCCTCCGCCGTGCAGCGGTCAAGGCCAGCTCCCGCCTGCTCCGCCGAACTGTCGGCGGTCAGCTCGCCCGCCAGCGCCAGCTTTCCGGCCAGATCCGGATGGGCGCGCAGGACGACCAGTTGCCGCTCCGGCCCCGCAACCCTGAGCACGGCGCACATGGCGGCATGAAGTCTGCCGACATCGGCATTCAGCAGACCGGGATCGGCGGCAAGCGCAGCCTCCGCAATCCAGGGCGAATGTTCGAAGACGCCGCCAAAACGGGCAATGAAGCCATCGGCGTTAAGATCGCGGGCCAGATTTTTCGAATTATCCGGAGACATTTGCACCCTTCCACCAATAGCATCTGTGGGTAAAGCTACCGTCCCGGACGGAGTTTGGACCTTTGCGAAAGTTTTGAAAGTCTTTCCGGCCGTGCCGTATCGACGGCCTGGGCAGATTAGTGAAACATTTACTAAGAAAACTCCGCAAAGAGATAACAAGCGGAAACTATGACAGGCAAGGAGAGACAGATGGGGACGACGGCCAATAGCACGGATAGTACGGGGCGGCTCACCACCCACGTCCTCGATACCATGCACGGCAAACCGGCGGCAGGCCTTTCCGTCACCTTGTTCCGAATCACCGGCGACGACCGCGAACTCGTCCTGACCACCAGGACCAACTCCGATGGCCGCTGCGACGCGCCGCTGCTGTCGGGCGCCACGATGGTCACCGGCGTCTACGAACTGGTGTTCGACGTGGCCGCCTATTTCCGCGAAGCCGGCGTCTCCCTGAAAGACCCGCCGTTCCTCGACCGCATCCCGCTCCGCTTTGGCCTGTCGAATGCAGGGCAGCACTACCATGTACCGCTGCTGGTAAGCCCCTTCGCCTATTCCACATACCGCGGTAGCTGAACGCTGAGGAGAACCGCACCCATGCGCGATTGCGTGAGATTCCTGCTGGGCGACGAGTTGAAGGAAATCCGGAACGTCAATCCGACGATGACGGTGCTCGACTGGCTGCGCCTGTCCGAACGCAAGACCGGCACGAAGGAAGGCTGCGCCGAGGGCGATTGCGGCGCCTGCACCGTCGTCGTCGGGCGGCTGGACGGCGACGCCATACGGTACGAGGCAGTCAACGCCTGCATCCGCTTCGTTGCGACCCTGGACGGCTGTCAGGTCCTCACCGTCGAGCACCTCAAGACAGCGGACGGCGAGTTGCACCCGGTGCAGCAGGCGATGGTCGATTGCCACGGTTCCCAGTGCGGATTCTGTACGCCGGGCTTCGTGATGTCGATGTTCGCCCTCTACCACAACGATCCCAACCCGACGCCGGCCGGCATCGACGACGCGCTTGCCGGCAATCTCTGCCGCTGTACCGGCTACACCCCGATAGCGGCGGCCAGCCAGCGCATGTACGAGCTGGCCGACCCGGCAAGCGACCGTTTCGCCCATGCCCGCACCGCCATCGCGGAAGGGCTGAAGGCCCTGAAGGACGATGAAACGCTGCGCGTCGGCGAAGGCAACCGCGTCTTCTACGCACCCGCCACGCTGGAAGCCTTCGCCACGCTTCTGGCCGAAAACCCGGACGCCCGCATCGTTTCCGGCGCCACCGATGTCGGCCTCTGGGTGACCAAGTTCCAGCGCGTCCTCGACACCGTCATCTACACCGGCCGCATCCAGGGCTACCGCGACGTCACCGACACCGGCGATACGCTGGAGATCGGGGCAGGGGCGACATACACCGACATCCAGGCCCCCATATCAGCCCTCTACCCCGACTTCGGCGAGCTGATCCGGCGCATCGGCGCCGTCCAGGTCCGCAACGTCGGCACGATAGGCGGCAACATCGCCAACGGCTCACCGATCGGCGACTCACCTCCGGCCCTGATCGCCGCAGGCGCCACGCTGGTCCTGCGCTCGGCCTCGGGCCGGCGCAGCATGCCGATCGAGGAATTCTTCATCGACTACGGCAAGCAGGACCGCCGCGCCGACGAGTTCGTCGAGAAGGTCATCCTGCCCAAACCCGCGCCCAACGCCCGTTTCCGTGCCTACAAGATCACCAAACGCTTCGACCAGGACATCTCCGCCGTCTGCGCCGCCTTCTCGATCCGGCTGGATGGCGGCACCGTGGCGGAAGCCCGCATCGCCTTCGGCGGCATGGCCGCGACCCCGAAACGAGCACCCCTTGCCGAGCAGGCCCTGACCGGCCGCCCCTGGACCGAAGCCACCGTCCGCGACGCCATGGCCGCTCTCCGCAGCGATTTCACGCCCTTGACGGACTGGCGCGCCAGTTCCGGCTACCGCATGACCGTGGCCGCGAATTTGCTGATGAAGATGTATGTCGAAACGACCGACCCCGACGCGGACACGCGTCTGGTCGGCGACCGGAGTCTGGTCCATGCCTGATTCGACCCCCATCGCGACGGCGGAGCGCATCACCGGCGGCGTCCATGTCGACCGGCGGCACGACAGCGCCCATAAGCACGTCACCGGCGAAGCCGTCTATATCGACGACATCCGCGAACCGGCCGGACTGCTCCACGTCTATTTGGGATTGAGCGACCGCCCGCACGCCAAGCTGCTGTCGCTCGACCTCTCCAAGGTCAAGTCCGCTCCCGGCGTCGTCCGTGTCCTGACATCGGCCGACATTCCCGGCACCAACGACGTCAGCTGCATGGGCCGGCACGACGAACCGCTGTTCGCCGACGACCTGATCGAGTACGCCGGCCAGCCCCTGTTCGCCGTCGCCGCCGAATCTCGCGACCAAGCCCGCCGCGCCGCCCGCCTCGCGGTCGCCGAATACGAGGACCGCGACCCCGTCCTGACCACGGCCAGGGCGCGGGAGACCGGCACGGTCGTCTTCCCGCCGATGACCCTGAAGCGCGGCGATGCCGCCGAAGCGATAGCCTCGGCACCCCGCCGTCTGGAAGGCCGTATTTCCATCGGCGGCCAGGACCACTTCTACCTCGAAGGCCAGATCGCCATGGCGATCCCCGGCGAGGACGACGAAGTGCTCGTCCATTCCTCGACCCAGCACCCCAGCGAGGTCCAGCACATCGTAGCCCACGTGCTGAACATTCCCGCCAACGCCGTCTCCATCGAAGTCCGGCGCATGGGCGGCGCCTTCGGCGGCAAGGAAACCCAGGCGAACCTGTTCGCCGCCACGGCGGCCCTGGTCGCGAAGAAGACCGGACGCGCCGCCAAGCTGCGCCCCGACCGCGACGACGACATGGTCATCACCGGCAAGCGCCACGACTTCGAGGTCGATTACAGCGTCGGCTTCGACGACGAAGGCCGCATCAAGGGCGTCGACTTCCTGTTTGCCGCCCGCTGCGGCTTCGCCGCCGACCTTTCCGGCCCGGTCACCGACCGCGCCCTGTTCCACTGCGACAACACCTACTTCTACGAGGCGGTGCACGCGCAATCCCTGCCGCTGAAGACCAACACCGTCTCCAACACCGCCTTCCGGGGCTTCGGCGGTCCGCAGGGCATGGTCGCAGCCGAGCGCATCATCGAAGAGATCGCCTACGCCGTCGGTAAAGACCCGCTAGAAATCCGCAAGCTGAACTTCTACGGCGAAGCCGGCCGCGACGTGACCCCATACCACCAGACGGTCGAGGACAACATCGCCCCCGAACTGGTGGCCGATCTCGAAGCCCGTAGCGACTACCAGTCCCGCCGCGCCGCGATCCGCGAGCACAACGCCGCCATCGGGGCAAAAGGCGGCTACCTGCGCAAGGGCATCGCCCTGACGCCGGTCAAGTTCGGCATCTCCTTCACCGCGACCCAGTACAATCAGGCCGGCGCTCTCGTCCACGTCTACACCGACGGCAGCGTCCACCTGAACCATGGCGGGACGGAGATGGGGCAGGGGCTCTACGTCAAGGTCGCCCAAGTCGTCGCCGAGGAATTCCAGATCGACATCGACAAGGTCCGGATCACCGCGACCACGACCGGCAAGGTGCCCAACACCTCCGCCACCGCCGCGTCATCCGGCGCCGACCTCAACGGCAAGGCCGCCCAAGTCGCCGCCCACACCATCAAGGAACGCCTGATCGGCTTCGCGGTGGACAACTGGGGAGTCCCGCGCGAGCAGGTCGTCTTCCTGCCCAACCGCGTCCGCATCGGCAATCAGGAAATTCCCTTCGCCGATCTGGTCCGCACCGCCTATATGGCGCGAATCCAGCTCTCCTCCACCGGCTTCTACAAGACGCCTGAAATCCACTGGGACCGGGCCGCCGGCAGCGGTAAACCGTTCTATTACTTCTCCTATGGCGCCGCAGCGGCGGAAGTCACCGTCGATACCCTCACTGGCGAGTACCGCGTGGACCGCGTCGATATCCTCCACGATGTCGGCAAGTCGCTGAACCCCGCGCTGGACCGGGGGCAGGTGGAAGGCGGCTTCGTCCAGGGAATGGGCTGGCTGACCATGGAGGAACTATGGTGGGACCAGCGCGGCCATCTCCGCACCCATGCGCCCAGCACCTACAAGATCCCGGCATGCAGCGACCGCCCGAAGATCTTCAACGTCCACCTGCTGGAGAACTCGCCCAACCGCAAGGACACGATCTATCGCTCCAAGGCGGTCGGCGAGCCTCCCCTGATGCTCGGCATGTCGGTGCTGCACGCGATCTCCGACGCGGTCGCCAGCGTCGCCGGTTACCAGCGCTGCCCCCGCATCGATCCCCCCGCCACGCCCGAAAAGGTGCTGGCCGCGATCGAGGCCTTGCTGGAGCAGGTTCCACCGCCATGACCGATCTGGCGCCCGCCCTCAGAGCCATGCTCCAGCGCGGCGAACCAGCCGCCCTGGTGACGGTGGCCGACGCGCGCGGCTCGACGCCGCGCGAGCCGGGCGCCCGCATGCTGGTAGGGGCGGACGCCGCCATCGGCACCATCGGCGGCGGCCGGCTGGAATGGGACGCGATATCCCGCGCCCGCGCTCTCGCTTCGGACACAGCGCAGCCGCCGCACACGACCATCGATGTGCCGCTCGGTCCCGCCATCGGCCAATGCTGCGGCGGTCATGTCACCCTCCGGCTGGAGCGGGCGGACCCTACCGTCCTCGCCCGCATCGAAGCGGAGGAGCAAGCAGCCTCCGCCCGCCGGACCCGCGTCCTGCTGTTCGGCGCCGGGCATGTCGGCAAGGCCATCGCCACGGCGCTGGCGCCCCTGCCGTTCGACATCCAGTGGATCGATGAGCGGGCCGAGGAGTTCCCGCCCCAAATTCCTGGCGGCAACGTCCACCCCATCGTCACCAACGCCCCCCTGGACCTGATCGCCGAAGCTTCGCCCGGCTCCTGCTACCTGATCCTCACGCACCTGCACGCGCTGGACTTCCAGATCGCCGAAGCCGTCCTCCGCCGGGGCGACTTCGCCTATGCCGGCCTGATCGGCTCGGCCACCAAGCGCCGCCGCTTCGAACGCACCTTCATCGCCCATGGCGGCGACCGGCACGTCCTCAGCCGGTTGACCTGCCCAATCGGTTCGGCTTTACACCGCGACAAAAGACCCGCCGTGATCGCGGCCCTGGTCGCGGCGGAACTGCTCATTACCGTTGCCAAAGCATCGAAAGAGGCCGAAGAACCTGCCGATGCGAGGCTTGAAGTAAAACTCTGAGGGAACTGGGAGAGTGAAACATGACCAACGATGCCGCCGGGGCGCCTCCCCGGCTTGAGCTTCGCAGAATAACCAAGCGCTTCCCTGGGGTAGTCGCCAACGACGGCGTCAGCTTCTCAGTCCAACCCGGTGAAATCCACGCATTGCTGGGCGAAAACGGCGCCGGCAAGAGCACCCTGGTCAAGATCATCTACGGCGTCCTTCACGCCGACGAAGGCGAAGTCCTGTGGAACGGCCAAGCCGTCAACCTCGCCAACCCTCACGCCGCCCGCCGGCTCGGCATCGGCATGGTGTTCCAGCACTTCTCCCTGTTCGACGGCATGTCGGTGCTGGAAAACATAGCCCTGGGCCTCGAAGGCAAATCCGACATGCGGAAGCTCAACGACCGCATCGTCGAAGTCTCCAAAGCCTACGGCCTGCCGCTCGATCCCCGGCGTGAAATCCATACTCTGTCGGTCGGCGAGCGCCAGCGCGTCGAGATCGTCCGCTGCCTGCTCCAGGATCCCAAGCTGCTGATCATGGACGAGCCGACCTCCGTCCTGACCCCGCAGGAGGTCGAGCGGCTGTTCGGCACTCTCCGCCAGCTCTCATCCGAGGGCTGCTCGATCCTCTACATCAGCCACAAGCTTCAGGAGATCAAGGACCTGTGCCACCACGCCACGATCCTGCGCGGCGGCAAGGTCGTCGGCGAATGCGATCCCGCGACCGAATCCACCCGTGGCATGGCCCAGATGATGATCGGGGCGGAACTGAAGACGCTGGCCCGCCGGGGTGCGCGCCCGCGCACCGCAATCCGGTTCAACGTCGATAACCTCAGCCTCGCCACCGACCAGCCCTTCGGCATCAACCTGAAGAACATCGGTTTCGAAGTCGCCGCCGGCGAGATCTTCGGCATCGCGGGCGTCGCAGGCAACGGCCAGAACGAGCTGATGCGGGCCTTGTCCGGCGAGCTGACCGTGGCCCAGCCCTCCTCGATCCGGCTCGACGACAAGCCCGTCGGCAATCTCGGCGTCGAACCTCGCCGCGCCCTGGGATTGTGCTGCGTTCCCGAAGAGCGCAACGGCCACGCCGCCGTCCCCGACATGAGCCTTGCGTCCAACGCCCTGATCAGCGCCCGCAACCGGATGAAGCTGGCGGTCGGCGGCTGGATCAAGCACGACGCGACGCGCGAGTTCGCCGAGCGGATCATCCAGGAATTCGGCGTCAAGGCGCGCGGTCCGGACAGTGCCGCCCGCAGCCTGTCCGGCGGCAATCTCCAGAAATACATCGTCGGCCGCGAGATCCTCCAGACCCCCGAAGTGCTGGTCATCGCCCAGCCGACCTGGGGCGTCGATGCCGGAGCGGCGGCCGCCATCCACCAAGCCCTGTTCAACCTGGCCCAGAATGGCGCGGCCATCGTCGTGGTTTCCCAGGACCTGGACGAGCTGCTGACCCTGTGCGACCGCCTCGCTGTTCTGAACGTGGGATCGCTGTCCAGGGCGATCGACACCGCCGATGCCTCGATGGAGGAAATCGGATTGCTGATGGGCGGCCTGCACGGCATGTCCGCCGAAGTCCCGGCTGTCCATGGGAGCGCCCAGAATGTCGCTTAAGTTCGAAGCAAGGCGGGAAATCCCCCGCTGGCTGGTCTACGGCACGCCCCTGCTGGCAATCGTCCTGACCATCCTGTCCGGCTACCTGCTGTTCATGATCCTTGGCCTGACCCCCGGATCGACCCTCTACATCTTCCTGGTCTCGCCGCTGGAAACGCAGTTCGGCCTAGCCGAACTGGCGGTCAAGGGCGGACCGCTGATCCTGATCGCCACCGGCCTCGCCATCGGCTTCCGCGCCAATGTCTGGAACATCGGTGCGGAAGGGCAATTGACGATGGGCGCCATCTTCGGCGCCGGCGTGGCGCTGGCCTTTTGGGGCGACGAGGGCTTCTGGATTCTCCCGCTGATGTTCGTGGCCGGGGCTCTTGGCGGCATGCTGTGGGCGGCCATCCCGGCCTTCCTCAAGACGAAGTTCGAAGTCAGCGAGATCCTGACCAGCCTGATGCTGACCTATGTCGCGACGCTGGTGCTCAGCATCCTGGTCCACGGCCCCTGGCGCGATCCGGATGGCTTCAACTTCCCGCAGAGCCGCCTGTTCACCGAGGCCGCCATCCTGCCGGTCATCCTTGAAGGCACCCGCCTGCATGTCGGAGCCCTGGTGGCCCTGTTCGCGGCGGCAGCCGCCTGGGTGCTGCTGACCTACACCGTCACCGGCTTCCAGATCAAAGTCGTCGGCCAAGCCCCCATGGCCGCCCGCTTCGCCGGCTTCAGTCAGAAGGGTACGGTCTGGTTCTCGCTGCTCCTGGCCGGAGCGCTCGCCGGCGTCGCCGGCATGATCGAAGTCGCCGGCCCGATCGGCCAGCTGACGCCCCAGCTCACCCCCGGCTACGGCTTTACCGCCATCATCGTGGCCTTCCTCGGCCGCCTCAACCCGATCGGCATCGTCCTGGCCGGGATCGTCATGGCGATCTCCTACATCGGCGGCGAGAACGCCCAGGTCTACGCCCAGTTGCCGCAGGCGGCGACGGGCGTGTTCCAGGGAATGCTGCTGTTCTACCTGCTGGCCTCGGACTTCCTCGTCCGCTACCGCGTCCGTATCCAGTCCGCCAAACCCCGCCGGGAGGTCGCCACGGCATGACCGATTTTCTGGTCCTGATCACTGTCTCGATCGTCATCGCCGCCACCCCGATGCTGTTCGCCGCCGTCGGCGAACTGGTGGCCGAACGCTCCGGCGTCCTGAACCTCGGTGTCGAGGGCATGATGCTGATCGGCGCGGTCGTCGGCTTCGGCGTCACGATGTCGACCGGCAGTGCTATCCTCGGCATCGGCTCGGCGGCCCTGGCAGGCGCGGCGCTGGCCCTGGTCTTTGCCGTGCTGGTGCTGACCCTGATGGCCAATCAGGTTGCGACCGGCTTGGCCCTGACCATCTTCGGTATAGGCCTCAGCGCCCTGATCGGGGCCGGCTTCGTCGGCATGCCCATCGCCGGACTGCCCAAGCTCGACATCCCCGTCCTCAGCACCCTGCCGGTCATCGGCCCGCTGCTGTTACAGTACGACGCCATGGTCTACCTGTCGATCGCCCTGACTGTCGCCGTCGGCTGGTTCCTGAAGTATACCCACGCCGGCATGGTCCTCCGCGCCGTCGGCGAGTCGGCCGAATCCGCCCACTCCATCGGCCATCCCGTGATCGGCGTCCGCTATCTGGCGACCCTGTTCGGCGGCGCCATGGCCGGCTTAGGGGGCGCGTTCCTGTCGCTCTCCGTCACCCCCATGTGGGCCGAGAACATGACGTCGGGACGTGGCTGGATCGCACTGGCCCTGGTGGTCTTCGGCTCCTGGCGGCCGGGCAGGGTGCTTCTCGGCGCCTATATCTTCGGCGGCGTGACCATCCTCCAGCTCCACGCCCAGGGCAGCGGCAGCACCGTCGGCCTGCCGTCCCAGGTCTTCACGATGCTGCCCTATCTGGCGACCATAGTCGTCCTGACGATCATCTCCGCCGGCCCCTGGCGCGGCCGCTTCCAGGCCCCGGCTTGCCTCGGGCAGTCGTTCCGGCCTTCGGTTTGATAGCGAATTTTAAAAATACTGATTGGTAAGGGCTACAGACCGTAGGTCGGTCTAAAGCGAAGCGGCAGCCGACAAGCAGGCGCGTCTATGTCG
>NZ_JCACHA010000602.1:0-17587 GCF_059503625.1 Skermanella sp. | reverse complement strand
CTCATTCCCATCGCGAAGGAACTGAAGTTCCGCACGCCATAGATGAAGCGAAAGCTGAGAATAAAACCTGTGCTGTACTTCTTCAGCAGGTTGAGCGCATGATCTACCCCAGGTTTCCAGCGAGGAAAGCGGAGTAGAAGCCTTGCCCCGTACCGGCGTCCGATCAGGAAGTAAAGCTGGTCGCCAAGGAAACTACCAAGCCAAGCAAAAGCGATCAACGTAGGGAGGTCTAGAATGCCTTCGCGCGCTGCTACTCCCGAGAAGATTACGAATGTCTCGCCTTCCAGAAAGGTCCACATGAACACAATGGCATAATAATAGTTACCGTAATCCTTGATGGTCTCGAGAATATCCACCGCGCGCTCCTGAGACAGGCCACTTTCTTATCCGTTGGCCGCAGTCTATCCGGAATCGTAGCGATTGCATACCGCTATGGTGACATTTCCGGGCCTTCGTCCGACTGCCGCCCTCATGCGGCCTGCCGGGCCAAGTCCTGCTTTCCGGGGTGACCGATGGATTTGCGGTCCGCGGCGAACTCCGCCACCTTGCCGTCGGATCCCTTGATGTGCCCCTGCCACCAGTTGCCCAGCAGACCGATCACGTCGATACCCCGGATGGGTGCTCCCGTGTGGTAATCCTCGGCAAGTGTGTCCAGGCGTTCGATGAACATCCTGTGTTGCTCGCGGTGCTCGGCTGCGTCCGGATAGCCGATGCGGGTCATGAACTCCTCCTCGTCGGAGAAGTGACGGAAGGCGTAGGCGCGCAGTTCGGCGAAGGCCTCCTTCAGAACGTCCGGGTCGTCAATGGTCTTGACCATGACATAGACGCGGTTGGCCAGTTCCATCAGTCGCCTGTGCTCGTCGTCGATGGCGGGGATCCCGAACTCCAGATCCTTGCCCCACGTCACCAGCGGGCGCGCTCCCTCCTCGTCCTCGAAGCGTACCTGCCGCAGAAAGGCGTCGACCTTCTGCTTCAGCGTTTCCGCCTGTTCGCCCAGGGTCACGGCGGTATTGTCCAACTCCTGCGTGGCGGAGGTCGCCTCGATGGCGGCCTGCTCGACCTTGCCGATGGCGCAGGAGACGCTTGCGGTCCCCGACGCTCCCTGCTCGGCATTGCGGGCGATCTCGCGGGTGGCCGCATGCTGCTGCTCGACGGCGGCGGAGATGGCGGTGGCCACTCCGCTCATGTCCTGGTTCACCTGCACGATCGACGAGATGGCTTCCACCGACAGGTGGGTGCTGTCCCGGATCTCGGCGATCTGCCGGGTGATCTCGTCCGTGGCGCGTGCGGTCTGGTTGGCCAGCGCCTTGACCTCGTTCGCGACGATGGCGAACCCCTTGCCGGCTTCGCCAGCCCGTGCGGCCTCGATCGTGGCGTTGAGCGCCAGCAGGTTGGTCTGGCTGGTGATATCGGCAATGAGCTGGACGACGACGCCGATGCCGGCGACCTTCTCCTCCAGGACGCGCATGGCCTCGGTCGTCACGGCCGTTTCGCGCACCGCCCGTGACGCCATGGTCGATGCATGGGAGGCTTGACGGGCGATCTCCTGGATGGAGATGCTGAGCTGTTCCGCCGCGGCTGCGACGGTCTGGACATTGTTCATCGCCTCTTCGGATGCCGCGGCGACCGTCGTCACCTGTTCCCTGGTCTGGGCGGCGTTGGTCGACATGCGGCGGGAATTGCCGCGCATCGCATGGTCGGCGGCAGCCAGCCCGTCCAGCACGCTGACGACGGTCAGCTCGAACTCCTGGATGAAGGCATCCATCTGCTTCTGCTTGGCTTCCTTCGCCTCGGCGGCCTTGGTCTGGGCTTCCGTCAGGTCGCGGGCGCGGATCAGGCCTTTCTTGAAGACCTCGACCGTCTGGGCCATCGCTCCGATCTCGTCCTTCCGCGCGACCGAGGGGACCGCAACGTCGATCGAGCCCTCGGACAGGCGGGTCATGACGCAGCGCAACTCTGCAAGGGGCCGCACGATGGACCGGGTAACCAGCAGCGCCGCTCCGAGAACGAAGGTCAGGACGATCCCGAAGATCGTCACCTGCTCGATCGCCTTGCGCTTGAACACGGCATCGACGTCGTCGACGTAGATGCCCGTGCCGATCACCCAGTTCCACTCCGGTATCAGGGTCACGTAGGAAATCTTGGGAGACGCCGCCGCTGCTCCGGGCTTGACCCAGTTGTAGTGCACGAAGCCGCTGCCCTGAGCGCGGGCTATGTCACAGAACGCCGCGAACATGGCCATGCCGTCCGCGTCGCGCAGATCGAGCACGCTCTTGCCGATCCGGTCCGTCATTCTGGGGTGCTGAAGCAGCGTGCCGTCCAGGCCGTTGACCCAGAAATAGTTGCTGCCGTCATAGCGGAGTATCGAAATAGCGTCCAGGGCGCCCTGTCTGGCCGCATCTTCCGTCATGTCGCCAGCCGCTGCCTTGGCGGCGAAAGCCGTGGCGATGCTGGCCGCGGCGTCGACGAGGTCCTTGGTCTTCAGTTCCCGGTCGAGGAGAAGTTCCGACCGCAGGCTGGCCAGAGCGATCACGCCGATGATAAGCATTCCGGCCAGTGCCAGCGAAACCATGGCAAAGAGTCGGCCACGCAACTTCAGACTAATCGACATCAACGCCTCATACCGCAACCATAGGAACATATTTTCCGATAGGTAGAGGATTATCACGCGCAGTTTGTTAAAATATTACATTGTTTCATGTAAAATTTATCATCTTGTGTGCGATGGATTGACGCAGGATATCCTTTATTTTATAAAGAATAAATAAATCATATAAAATTTTATAGTTCGAGGCCAATGACGCTGGGTGCTTGGTCCGTTGCAAGGTTGAGATCGACGACGGAACCGGGCGGAGAAGCGCTCCGCCCGGTTCGGCCGGTCGAACAGGCGATGTTCGTCAGGTGCGCTGTGCGATCCCCGGCGGGATCACGCGCCAGATGGCGCAGGGGTTCATCTGCGGGTCCAGATGGACCTGCTGGAACTTGCCGTACCAGAAGAAGCGGCCTCCGGTCAGCAGGTCCTCCACCTCGACATGGGCGCTGTCCGGCAGGCCCAGTTCCCAGAGCGGGACCTCGATCGTCCCACCATGCGCGCCGTTGGGGTCGAGATTGACGGCGATCAGGATGAAGTTGTCCTTAGCCTTGGTCATCTTGCCGTAATACAGGATGTTGTCGTCATAGGCGCCGTAGAAGCGCAGGTTGTCGTACTCGTGCAGGGCGGGGTTCTCCCGCCGGATCTTGTTGAGCCGGGTGATGTAGTTCCGGATATTGCCCGGCCGGTCCCAGTCCCATGCCTTGATCTCGTACTTCTCGGAGTTCAGGTACTCCTCGCGTCCCGGTATCGGCGTGCCCTCGCACAGCTCGTAGCCGCTGTAGAGGCCGTAGACGCTGGACAGGGTGGCGGCCAGGACGGCCCGCATCTTGAACACGCCCGGCTGCCCGGACTGGAGGATCGGCGGGTTGATGTCGGGCGTATTGGCGAAGAAGTTGGCCCGCATGTATTCCTTCGGCTCCAGCATGGTCAATTCGACCAGATAGTCGGTGATCTCCTGCTTGAAGTTGCGCCACGTGAAATACGAATAGCTCTGGGTAAAGCCGACCTTCGCCAGACGCTTCATCATCTTGGGCTTGGTGAAGGCTTCGGCCAGGAACAGCGCGTCGGGGTAGCGGTCCTGGACCTCGCGGATCATCCATTCCCAGAAGGGCAGGGGCTTGGTGTGCGGGTTGTCGACCCGGAAGATCCGCACACCCTTCTCGCACCAGAACAGCACGATGTCGCGCAGCTTGTACCAGATGTCGGGCAGGGCGCCGCGATAGAAGTGGACGTTGACGATGTCCTGGTACTTCTTTGGCGGATTCTCGGCGTATTTGATCGTGCCGTCGGGCCGCCAGTCGAACCATTCCGGATGCTCCTTGATCCAGGGATGGTCCTGGGAGCACTGGATCGCGAAGTCGATCGCGATTTCCAGCCCATGGTCGCGGGCGGCGCTCACCAGTCGGGCGAAGTCCTCGAAGGTGCCGAGCTGCGGATGCAGCGCGTCATGGCCGCCCTCGGGCGAGCCGATCGCATAGGGACTGCCGACATCGTCTTCCTTGGCGTCCAGCGTGTTGTTCTTGCCCTTGCGGAACGACTTGCCGATCGGATGGATCGGGGTGAAGTACAGCACGTCGAAGCCCATGTCGCGGACATAGGGCAGCTTGCCGATCACGTCGTCGAAGGTGCCGTGCCGGTTGACGTCGTCGCTCATGGAGCGTGGGAAGACCTCGTACCACGCGGCATAGCGGGCCGCCGTCCGGTCCACGAAGCACTCCAGCACCGTCTTGTAGTGCGACAGGTTGGTGCGCTCTCCCGAGCGGCGCATGGCGATGTGGAGGTCGTTCGACAGCAGCAGCCGGGTCGCCAGATCCTCATCGGCGCTGTCGCGCGACAGCCGCTCCAGCGTCGTTTCCATCACCTCGCGGTCGGCGCCCGCTGCCTGCTTGGCCGAGCGCTCGACCAGCTCACGGCCCTCGATCAGCTCCAGCGACAGCTTCTGGCCGGCGTCCTGCTTCTTGATGAAGTCGCTGCGCCATGTCTCGAACAGGTCGCGCCACGCGATGATCGTGTAGAAGTACCTGCCGTTCTGCGTCAGCGGGATGTTGCCGACCCAGCGGTCGTTGTCGAACAAGGCCAGCGGCTCTTCCCGCCACTTGTCGTCGCCCTGGACGCGATAACGCAGGCAGGCGTTGATCTTCTCATGGCCGTCGGTGAAGACGTCGGCCCAGACCTCCAGCACGTCGCCGACCTCGCGCTTGATCGCGAAGCGGCCGCCGTCCAGTTCCGGATAGACGCCCTCGATAGCGATCCGGTCCTTTGCCAGGGTTTCCAGCAGTTGCCGGGATTCCTGCTGCCGCTCCGCGCTGTCGGCACCGCGTGAGACCTTGGCCTGGGCTTCCGGATTGCCGCGGAAGACGCGCAGCTCCAGCGGAGCCAGCACGATAGGCTCGCCGGGCCGGAAAAGCTGGGGAGAGCATTGCGGCGTCACGTCGCGGAAGCCGTCGAACAACCCGCCGGTCTCCGCCAGCAGCGGCCCCGGATCGATCGAGTGCGCCCGGTTCTCGTCCGGGTTGATCAGGACGATGGCGCAGTCCTGGATGTCGCCGGTCCCCTGCCGGCACAGCCCGACCACGGGGCTGTGGGGCGCCGTGATGCGGAACTGCGGTCCCTCGACGTTGAAGGCCGGCGTGGCGGCCCGCATCGAATTGACGTCGGCGACGAACTGGCTGATATCGACCTTCGGCTCTTCCCAGTCCTCCGGCGTCGATTTGACCACGTCCATCTTGCGGGTGAAGCCGTACTCGTAGCCGATCGGCATCATCACGCCGGCCGAGAAGCAAGCGGAGAACAGGTAGCGCATCTTCAGGATCGCGGCCAGCCGCTCCCGGTCCTGGCTGCCCACATCGGCGGCCAGCCGCTCGGTGTCATGGCTCTCGGGGAAGGCCACCGACGGCGCTATGTGGCGGAACTGGTTGTACTGGTCCAGCAGCCAAGGCTGGTGGAAGTCCCACCACTTGGCGCTGTTGAACAGGTAGTCGAAGCCGGCGTCGCCCAGCGCATCGACCTGCTCGACCGTGCAGCCCAAGGTTTCCGCGTAGAATTCGACCTCGCCGTCGATATCGTGCGCGGCGTCGATCAACTCGCGCCAGACCGGGGCGGGCACCTGATAGGCGGCGTCGCAGCGGAAGCCCTTGACACCGAGGCCGACATAATGCTGCACGTAGCGCCGCCAGTAATCGACCAGACCGGCGCGGGCTTCCCCGTTCTCGTAGTCCAGCTCCGCCAGATCGCCCCAGATGGTGACCTTGGCCGGATCGACCGGATCGACCGCGCGCGGGCTGTAGAGACTGCCATCGGCTTCGCGCCGGAACCACTCCGGATGCTGTTCGGCCAGCACGGAGTCCTTGGCGGTATGGTTGACCACCAGATCCAGCATGACGCGCATGCCGTGCTCTTCCGCCCGGCCGCAGAAGCCCCGGATCAGGTCGTCCGGGCTTTCGGAAGCACCGCCCTGGAAGCGGTCGTGCAGCCGGTACGGGTCCTTGACCGCGTAGAGGCTGCCGGAAAATCCTGGATAGTGGATGGGGTTGAGGAAGACCCAATCGAACTGCATGCCGGCAATACGCGCCAGATGCCCGGACCAATCCTGGACCGATCCGACCAGCAGCGGAAAGAGGTTGTAGATGCGTGGTCCGAGAGTCACTAGCCCATCCTCGTGTCGTTGACTTCCAGGCGCCGATTGATTTTTTCGGCGAAGCGCGGTTCGATCGATCCACCCTCCGGCCGCACGGTCGCATTCGTGCGCCCAACCGGCCCGATCCAACGTTTAACCAGCGCCACCAAGCTAAGGTTCCACACGCGAGAGGCGACCCCAATGTCCCGTACCGAGATCAAGCCCGACAAATCCAAGATCCGCCTGCGCAAGCTGGACCAGGGCACGGAGCGGTTCGCCGACAAGTCGGCTTACGAGAAGCGGCTGAAGGCGCTCCAGGAAGAGATGCTGCATATCCAGCAGACCTATTGGCACGAGAAGCGCCGGGCCGTGCTGGTGTTCGAAGGCTGGGATGCCGCCGGCAAGGGCGGCGCCATCCGCCGCATCACGGAGCAACTGGACCCGCGCGGTTTCCACGTCTGGCCGATCAGCGCGCCGACCGCCGCCGAGCAGGGCAAGCACTATCTGTGGCGCTTCTGGCAGCGGCTGCCGGAGCCGGGCACCTTCTCGATCTTCGACCGCTCATGGTACGGCAGGGTGCTGGTGGAGCGGATCGAAGGCTTCGCCAAGCCGAAGGAGTGGAAGCGCGCCTATGACGAGATCAACGAGTTCGAGCGCCTGCTGATCGACGACGGCGCCCGCATCGTCAAGTTGTTCTTCCACATCACCGAAGAAGAACAGCTTTCCCGCTTCCGCGAGCGCCTGACCAACCCCTACAAGCGCTGGAAGCTGACGGAGGAGGATCTGCGCAACCGCTCCCGCTGGGTCGATTACATGGATGCCGCCGAGGACATGTTCGACAAGACATCGACGGTGGCGGTGCCGTGGCACCCGATCGCCGCCAACAGCAAATGGCACGCCCGCGTCGAGTCCCTGGAGATCATCACGGCCGCGCTGAGGGACGGCGTCAACATCGCTCCGCCTCCGGTCGATCCGAAGGTGATCGAAACGGCGGCCGAACTGCTCGGCATCCATGTCAGCGGGCATGACGAGGAGGTGATGAAGGGGTAGGCGCGACGGGTGGAAGCGGCTGCGGGAGATGAAATCCGGAAGGTTGTCGTTCTCTCGCTCAAAAACCGGTCTTCGGTCTAGCCAATATTTCTCAAAGGGGGTAGTTTCCGGCGTTGATTGAGAAAATGGGCTTCAAATGTGACCGTAAAAATCCACCCTGCGTCAGGCACTATCGTCCGCGTTGATCTAACCGAAGGATTTCGCGAGCCTGAAATGCGCAAGCGGCGGCCCGCTATCGTCCTATCTCCACTCATTCCCGGTCGTAACGCACTTTGTACAATTGTGCCGCTGAGTACATCGACGCCAAAAATCGTCTTGCTACACCATATGCAGTTAACCCTCGATCCGCCACTGCCGTACCCCTATGGCGAGCCTACGATGTGGGTAAAGGGCGATATCGTCCTTACCGTGGCATTCCATCGCCTTCGACTGCTTTTCAAGCAATGGGAAGGTGGTGAGCGCGTTTACGATGTACGCGTTCTGGATGCCGCGACGATGGAGCAGGTGCGGGCTTGCGTGCGCGCCGGTATTGGCGTTTGAGATTGACGATGGCCTGAAGGTAAACTATTTATTGTGTGTCGCCGGTTTTGCCGGCACTTAAGTCCAGCTGGTCTGGCCGCTTTGGTTGGGTGATCGCAAACCTGCCTTGGTGTCAGCAAAACCCCGCTTCGGCGGGGTTTTGTGCTTTTAATGAGAAACCACCCGTAGGTCGGCCTACGGGGTCCGGTAGAACAGGACGCGCCCGGAAGGCATGATCTGGTTCATGAAGTCGAAGTCCCGGATGTTGCGCGTCAGGACGGTATAGCCGCGTTCCAGGGCGTGCAGATAGAGGGTGGCGTCATTGAGGGCAGCTACCTCCTGGCCGGGCTGGAATCCACCAAGCCTGAAAACCAGTCCCGACAGGATGCCGGCTTCCAGCAGGACGCCGGCGCTGACCTCACTCTCGATCCGGTGCGGTGGAAGGTCGGCGATCACTCCCTGAAGCTCGCCCAGATGAGCGGCGGTCCTGGGGTCTCGCGGGTTGAGCCGGCCGAAGTTGTGAGACAGCTCGCCCAGGACGACGGACAGATGGAAAAGCGTGCGGATGCGCAGGAACGTTTCAGTTTCCGGTGGAAGCGTTCCTTCCAGCGCGTCCACATAGACGCAGGTATCCAGCAACAACGGCGGTCCGGGCAGTGGCGCGTCGGCGACGAAAGCAAGGTCGGTATCAGGCCGGCGGTGAAGGGCTCCAACGAAGCGCTCCGGCTTGAGCCGCCGGAGCGACCGTTCGATATCAGCCCGCAAAGAGCGTTCCTCGCGGTACCCGGCCCTTTCTTGCCATCAACCGCTCGGCAAAGTCGTCTTCGACGGCAATCCGGGCCAGTGCATAGGTCAAGAGTTCCGTCGTCTCGGCGATCCCGCTGGCGTGTTTCGCCTGTTCCACCAGGGCGTCCGGCAGTCTGCCTCCGACCATGCGATCCTTCGCGCCGAGCAGGCCCCGTTCCTCAGCGGCCTGCAAGACAACCCTGCGGCGTTCCGACATGATTTCACCGGTCGTATCGAATTCCGCGTCCATCGCTCCAGTCTCCCATCGCTGACGTTCAACATAATGGGGATTTTGTTGAACGTCGTCAACCGGTGACCGAAGTTACGATTGCTCCTCAGTGACTCCTGTCCACCGTCTGCGTCGCCATCGGGCGGTCCATCAGCGGCTGGATGATGTGGGCCAGCGACTTCAGCAACTGGGCAGGCAGGGCGCTGGTGAACTTGTAGCGGGCGGCTTCCGGGCCGGCGACATGGGCGGTGATGGTGCCGAAGAAGCGGTCGCCGACGAAGAAGACGAAGGTCGCGGTCCGGGCCATCACGCGGTCGGCGTAGCGGTGGTCGCCGGTGCCTGTCTTGCCGCCCATCACCAGGGGAACGCCGTCCGGCCCCATGAAGGCGCCGCGCACCCGGCGGGCGGTGCCGTTCTCGACGACGTCCTGGAGGGCGCGGCGGACTGTTGCGGTGATCTCCGGCGCCAGGACGCGCTCGCCCGGCTTCTGCTCGAAGCCCAGCACCGCTTCATAGGGCGTGCCGGTCGCGAAGTGCATGCGCTCGACCCGCAGCGTCGGCAGCCTGATGCCGTCGGAGACGATGATGCCCATCAGGTCGGCCAGTGCTCCGGGACGGTCGGCCGAGCTGCCGATCGCCGTCGCATAGGACGGCGTCAGGCTGTCGAACGGATAGCCCAGCCGTGCCCAGGACTTGTGGATGCGCTGGAAGGCCTCCGCCTCCATCAGGATTCGGATGCGGGTATCCTGAGCCTGCTTGCGGCTGGTCTTGAACAGCCACGCATAAGTTTCCTGGCGCTCGTCGGCGCTGGCCTGAAGGACCTCGCTCCGCTTGGCTTCGGGATGGCTCTGGAGATATTCGACCAGCCAGAGCTGAAGCGGGTGGACGCCGGTGATGTAGCCGCGGTCGGCCAGGTTCCACTTGTCCTTCGCGTACTTGTCGAACAGCCGCTCCAGGATCTGGGGGCTCAGCTCCGCCTTGGGCAGCCGGTCGCTCATGAACCGCGTGAACTCGGCGAGACTGGCCTTGGGCTTGACCGACAGGAAGGCGGTGGCGAGGCGGTGCGGCGCCGGACGGACGCGGGTCGCCAGCAGGGCCAGCGCCTCGTCCGGGGTCTTCTCGCGGTAATCGGTGTAGAAGCGGTTCAGGAAGTGGCTGCCTTCCTTGTCGGCGAACTGCTCCAGATAGGCCTGCCGGGCGGGGTTGGCGGGGTCGGTCAGCAGGGTGCCGCCGGCATCCTCCGCGCCTTCGGCCACGTAATACTGCGCGATGTCGCGCATCATGCGGATGAAGGGCAGGTTGATCGAGCTGCGCAGCGCCTCGGTGACGGTCGGGATCGAGCCGTTGTCCTTGTCGTCAAAGTTGACGAAGCTGTGGACGCCGCCGCCGGTGAAGAAACGCTCGCCCGGATTGGCGGAATAGCGGCGGTCCATCGCGGCGTTCAGCAAGGCGGTCAGGCTGCGGTCGGCCGCATCCGACAGGTAGGTCGAGACCCAGCGCGTCAGGTTGTCGGTCGCATCCGCCGCCACCGAGCGAAGCTGCGGGCGGGGCAGGTGGGCGTAGCGCCCGTGCAGTTCGGCGATGATTTCCAGATACGTGATCAGGGTGCGCAGCTTGGCGGTCGAACCCAGGTCCAGCTTGGCGCCTTCGTTGATGTCCAGCGGCCGGTCCAGGTTGTCGGCCTGGATGCGGACGTAGTTGGCGTTCATCCCGCGCTCGTACAGCATGACGCTGTAGATCACCTTGTGCAGGTCGTTCTTGCCGGCGTCGAGCAGGCGGAAGCCCGCCATGCCGAGGCTCTCGATGAAGCTCGGTTCGTTCAGCTTGGACAGCACGTCGACCATGTTGGACTGGGTAGGGCCGTCCAGGCTGGTTTCCGCCGTCAGGTCAAAGCGGTCGAGCTGGTAGAGGCTCGGCACGTTCAGCATGCCGAGCAGACGGGCACGGATCGCGTTGGCGGCCTTCTGTTCCACGAACGAAATGGCCGGCGGCAGCGGGGCATCGTTCCGGAAGCGCAACTTGATGCTCAGGCCGTCGTCGCGCAGCTGGGGCGTGATCGTTCCCTGCGACGCCAGCAGGCGCAGATGGCTGTCGGCAAGGTCGTTCAGCGAGCTGCGGTCCGCGATCAGGTAGTGGGTCGGCCGGCGCTGGGCCAGCAGCAGGCTCAGCACCTGCTTATAGATCTCCGCCTGTTTCAGGCGCTGCTCCTGGGTTGTAGCAGGCTGCTTCAGGATCTCGTTGGCGTCCTTGAAGTCGGTGCCGTACCAGGCCCACAGCCCGTCGCCCAGCCCGTTGACCTCGCCGAAGCCCAGGCGCGCCGTCAGCGGCGTCGAGTTCAGATAGTCCACGACGATGCGGCGGCGGGCGTATGTCGTGTCCTTGCCGTCGAGATAGGCGCGGACGCTCGCCGAGATCATCTGGCGCAGCTTTTCCGTGGCGCCCGAGGTCTGGCCGTCGGGCGAGTGGCGGTATTTCTCGATCTGGGTCGCCAGCGTGCTGCCGCCCGGTATCCGCATGCCGGGATTGAGCCACTGGGCCGGCAATCCCAGGATCGCATAGGCGAAGCGGTCCCACTCGACCGCCGGGTTCCGCATCGGGAAAGTCGGGTCCAGCAACTCGCGGTTCTCGATGAACAGCAGGGTATTGACGACCATCGGCGGGACGGCATCGAAGTCGTCGTAGACCCGCTCGGGATAGCGCGCGGCATAAAGGATGGAGCCGTTGCGGTCCTTCAGCGTCAGGCCGGCGCGGGTCTTCTCCCGGAACACGGCGAAACCGCCGTACTCGACGAATCCCGCCAGTTCCGGAGACGTACGGGCCTGCTGCTCGATCCTGTAGCCGCTGCCGGTCAGCGATTTCACGGCCTTGGGAATCTCGGTATAGCCGAGCCGCTCGTTGTACGGCCCCTGGGTCGGATACTTGACCAGTTCGCTGGGTCCGGCTTCGACCTGATACGTCAGCTTCTCGCCGTACTTCGTCAGGAAGCCGGCCTGCAACCAGGAGGTTTGCATTTCCTGACGACCGACCCAGGCGGTACCCGCTGCTGCCGCAATCAGAACTCCACCGATCAGCCAACGGTCCCAGCCGAAGCGACGCATCGAGCCATGCCTTCCGGAATAAGGATGCCGATCCGAAACGATAGCTGGATCGGCTTCCGGCAAGGCTAGGCTGGCGTGGTTAACAAAGAGTTTGCACCGCTGGTTGCGCTTCCGAAAACATCTGCTGTTCCAATTATGCGACACCTCATGGATTGCTCGGAAGTTGACCGGCCGGAGCAGGCCGGACCCCCAAGGACGAAGGCGGAACGCTTTTGATCGGGACGACATGGCTACCGTGAATCGCTGGACCGCTCTTCTGCGGCACTCCTGCACGGTACAGCCGGAGAGTGCAGTTTTATGTGAATGCGTTCATACTCCGGTCTGCGGTTTTGAGGCATGATGCATCTCGGTTGCCCAAGCAAGGCAGCACGCGGGAGCGATCTTGGATCGACCGGGACTGTGACCCGGTTTCCTCGTCAAAGAGGTTCCCGGATTGTACAAGGCTTCACCACCGCATCGATCTGCCCTGGCCGGCGGTGGTGGAGCCTTGTCGATCCTCCGGTTCGCTTAAGTACTCAACTCCCCAAGCGCCCGCTCCAGAGCGGCGATGAAGGCGCGGACCTTGGGAGCCACCAGCCGGGGGCTCGGGTACACCGCCCAGATCGAGATTTCCTGCGGCACCAGGGCGTCCAGTTCGACCGGTACCAGCGTCCCTGACTTCAACTCCTCCACGACGTCCCAGCGCGACAGCAGGGCCAGCCCGAGGCCGCCGAGGCAAGCTTCCCGGATGGCTTCGATGCTGTTGCTGGCGAAGCGGCCGGAAATCCGGACCTCCCGCGCATCGTTTCCGCCGCCGAACGGCCACGTGGCCGTGCCGCTTAGGACGAGGCATTCACACCTGGTCAGGTCTTTCGCCGTCTTCGGGGTGCCGGCACGAGCCAGGTAGGCCGGAGCAGCGCAGAGAACGCGGGGATTGGACGACAGCCGGCGCGCGATCAAGGTGCTGTCGCGCAGCCGGCCGATCCTGATCGCGACGTCGATGCCGGCGGCGGCGATATCAACCACGCTGTCGGTCAGTTCAAGATCGATCCGAAGTTCCGGGTTCACCGCCAGCAGGTCCGGGATTATCGGCGCCACGACCTTGCGCCCGAACGCCGCCGGAGCGGTCACCCGCAGCAGACCGCCCACGCCCGGCCCTACCGGAGCAAGGCTGGCCTTGGCCGCCGCTTCGGCTTCCAGCATCGCCTGGGCATGGGGAAGGAAGGTTTCGCCTTCGGGAGTAAGGGACACGGACCGGGTTGTTCTGTGCATCAGCCTGACGCCAAGCCGTTCCTCCAGGGCTGCCAGCCGGCGGCTGGCGATCGTCGGCGTCAGGTTCAGGCGGCGGGCGGCGGCTGACAGACTGCCGGCCGCGACGGCCTGTACCAGGACGGCAAGTTCCTCGGTTTCCATGTCGCTTCACCCTTCGGCCGCTGTATCAGCTTTCCCGATTATATCGTTTTGCGACAAGCCGGCTTGTCAGGAACCGGGACTAACGGAGATTTCCGCACAAGTCCATATGGACGCCATCACGATTTCGAACATCGAACTTCCCCCGAGGTTAAGAACGTCATGTCAGCCGAAGCCCTTTTCACGCCGGTCCGCGTCGGCGCCGTCGAACTGTCCCATCGTGTCGTCATGCCGCCGCTCACCCGGATGCGCTCGCGTCAGCCGGGCGACGTTCCGCAGGCGCTGAACGCCGAGTATTACGGCCAGCGGGCGACCAAGGGCGGTCTGATCATCGCCGAGGCGACCGACATTTCCGAGCAGGCGCGGGGGTATCCCGGCGCTCCCGGCATCTATTCGGCCGAACAGGTCCAGGGCTGGCGCCTGGTCACCGACGCGGTGCATGCCAAGGGCGGCGTGATCTTCCTTCAGGTCTGGCATACCGGCCGCATCTCCCACTCGACGATGCAGCCGGGCGGCGCCGTGCCGGTGGCGCCGTCCTCGGTACCGGCTCCGGGGATGCATATGGACGTCAAGGGCCAGCCGGCCGAGTTCGAGACGCCACGCCCCTTGGCCGAGAACGAGATCGCCGGCATCGTCGACGATTTCCGCCGTGCCGCCGTCAATGCGCGGGAAGCCGGTTTCGACGGGATCGAGATCCATTCGGCAAACGGCTACCTGATCGACCAGTTCCTCCAGACCGGCACCAACCGCCGCGAGGACCGCTATGGCGGCTCGATCGAGAACCGCGCGCGCTTCCTGCTGGAGGTGATCGACGCCGTCACCGGCGCCTGGAGCGCCGATCGGGTCGGCGTACGCCTGTCGCCCTGGGGGCACTTCAACGGCATGAGCGACAAGGACCCCGGCCCGCTGTTCGACTACGTCACGGCGGAACTCGGCAGGCGGGGGCTGGCGTACCTGCATCTGGTCGAGCCGCGCGCCGACCAGAACAGCGATACCAACGCCCTCGATCCCAACGCGCCGGACGCGTCGAGCCGCTTCCGCAAGAGCTTCGGCGGGACCGTGATCGCGGCGGGCGGCTTCACCCGCGAAACCGCGGCAAGGGCCGTCGCCGGGGGCACCGCCGACCTGATCGCGTTCGGCCGCCTGTTCGTCGCCAATCCCGATCTGGTCGAGCGCCTGCGTCGCGACGCTCCCCTCAACCGCTACGACCGCCCGACCTTCTACGGCGGCGACGCGCGCGGCTATGTCGATTATCCGACGCTGGAAAACGCCTGACCTATCGAGGGTAAGCAACAAGGGGTGTTTCCACCGGTTCTTACCAGTCAAACGATTGGCAAGGATCACCATGACCGGCAGCACCCCTCCCTCCTGCTTTCACCCCCTGGTCGGAGCCGACACCAAGACGCTGCGCTGGGCCTTGTCGTCCCACGGTCCGATCTCCCCAAGGCGCCGGACGGCGGTATGGGCCACCCGGCTGGGGGCGGCATACCGCCGGCCCTTCATGGCGATCGAGAAGGTCAGGGTTTCTCGCCGGCTGGCGAAGTCCCCGCCGATGCCGGCCCCGGTCTTCATCGTCGGACACTGGCGCAGCGGTACCACCCATCTCTACAACGTTCTCAGCCGCTCGCCCGCCTTCGGCTGGGTGCCGCCCTTCGCGGCAGGCCTGCCGTGGGATTTCCTGGGCGTCGTCGGACCCATCCGCACCGTTCTGGAAAGCCACCTGCCGAGCGACCGGCTGATCGACAACATCCCGGTGACCCCGGACAGCCCGCAGGAAGACGAACTGCCGCTGGCCCTGATGTCCACCGTGTCCTATTACCACGGCCTGTTCTTCCCCAGCCGGTTCGAGCATCACTTCAACCGGGGGATCTTCTTCGAAGGCTGCACGCCGGAGGAGATCGAGGACTGGCGGGATACCTTCTCCTATTTCCTCCGCAAGGTGGCGCTGGTCCAGCCCGGCCTTCCGCTGCTGCTGAAGAACCCGGTCCATTCCGTCCGCATCCCCATGCTGCGCCGGATGTGGCCCGATGCCCGCTTCATCCACATTCACCGCAACCCCTATGTCGTCTATCCCTCGACCCGCAGGACCTTCGGCACGTTGCTGGACAGCTTCGCGCTTCAGGATCATGGCCATGTCGATCTCGACCGCTTCGTGCTGGACCTGTATCCGCGCCTGATGAACCGGCTGGTGGAGGACGCCCAGGACCTGCCCCCGTCCCACTACGCCGAGATCCGGTTCGAGGATTTCGAGCGTGAACCCATGGCGGAACTGGAGCGGGTCCACCGGGACCTGGATCTGCCCGGCTGGCCGGAGGCCAAGCCGCGCTTCCGGGCCTATCTGGACAGCATCCAGGGCTACCGGAAGAACAGCCACCGCTACCCGCCCGAGGATGTCGCCCGCGTCGCCGAACACTGGGAGCCGCTGATCCGCCGCTGGAGCTATGCGCCACCTACCTGAAACTGTGGTTCCATCGCGATCGAAGTGGCGCGCATTTGCCGTCCCGGCGGTTTAGGATGACCGCCATCCCGCCCCTTGCTCCTTGGCGACCATGACCGCTCCGCTGATACGCCTGCATACCGAAACCGTCCGACCGGAATGGATCGACTATAACGGACACATGAACGTCGCCTACTACGTGCTGGCGTTCGACCATGCGACCGACAGCCTGCTCGATCATGCCGGCCTCGGCATCGCTTATGTGAGGGAGACGAACCGCTCGATCTTCGTGCTGGAGATGCACGTGACCTACGAGCGGGAGGTCAGGGCGGGCGACCCGCTCGCCTTCACCACCCGCATCCTCGATATCGATGCCAAGCGGGTCCACCTGATCCATGCCATGCATCACGCCGCCGAGGGCTGGCTGGCCGCGACCAACGAACTGGTGCTGATGCATATCGACCTTGAAGCGCGCCGCTCCTGTCCCCTGCCGGAGTCGGCGCTCGAGGCCCTGACGGAGATACATCGCTCCCAGAGGGATCTCCCGATGCCGCCCCAGATGGGCAGGGTGATTGGTCTCAAGCGGCGTTCATCCGCCTGAATTGAGCCAAATCGGCGTTTTGTTTTGGTATCTTCCGCCGTGTGACCTATCTAGGACATCATGAAGCGTGCCCATTCCGCCGTGTTCGCGGCAGTCCTCCTCGCCTTTTCCGCTCAAACCGCCCTCGCAGCCTGCACCGAGTTCCCGGAGCCGGGGGTGAACTGGCGGCGCTGCTACCATGACGGCCGCGACCTGACGGGCGTCAATCTGGAAGGCGCCATGCTGAGGGATGCGACCTTCCAGCGATCCGCGATGAAGGGCGCCAACCTGTCCCAGGTGGACGCCTACCGCGCCAAGTTCGTCAGCGCCACCATGACCGGCGTGAAGTTCGATCATGCGCGCCTGATCGAAGCCGACCTGACCCGCGTCGATCTCACCGGAGCCTCCCTGATCGAAACCGATCTGCGCAACGCCAAGCTGGTCAATGCGGTCCTGCGCGACGCCAACCTGACAGGCGCCAAGATCCAGGGTACGGACTTTCGGAACGCCGATCTGAGCGGCGCCACGTGGGTAGACGGCAGCCGCAAATGCGCGGAGCAATCGATCGGGCAATGCAATTGACCGGAGGCGCTCCGGGGAACGCTTCTTCGTATCCTTGCAATTTAGTAGTATTTAACCCATAGACTGCCTCATCGGCGGTAGTCTTTTGGTGGTGTGTTCGATGGACGAGGTAAGTGGCTGGGCGGATCGGGCCATGAAGCGGATGGCGGATGAGGCTCTGCCCCCCAACCCGCATCATTTCGCCATCTGGTACGGCTACTACAGCGGCGAGGTTCCGGACCTGATCCGCGCCATCGATCTGGACATCGCGGCATCCAAGCCCTTCACGCCAGCCCGGATGGAAGAGCTGTACGGCAAGTTCTTCAGCTTCGACCGCGAGCAGAAGGCCGTGCTCCAGGCCGGCATGCGTATCCAGGACGCGCTGGGGCAACTGCTGGAACTGCTTCGCTCGTCGGGCGCCGGCACGGATCGCTACGGCAAGGCGCTTCAGCAGTTCGGAGACCGGCTCGAACTGCCGGGGCTGGAGCAACTGCGGTCGCTGGTCGATGCCATCGCTTCGGAAACCAAGCTGGTGGCCCAGCAGAACCAGCGGCTCCAGGATCAGCTTCATCTGTCCGGCGCGCAGATGGAGGAGTTGAAACGCAACCTGGACAGCGTCCGGCAGGAAGCGATCACCGATTCTCTCACCGGTCTGTTCAACCGCCGCAAGTTCGACGACTCGCTACAGGATGCCGAACTGCGTTCGGTCCAGACCGGATCGCCGCTATGC
>NZ_JCACHA010000601.1:0-17683 GCF_059503625.1 Skermanella sp. | reverse complement strand
GCAAGCTCCGTCTTGCGGTCAAACGCGCCCGGTCGTCGAACAATGTGACAATGCCATCCCGTGTGCGGGCGCCACCACCCGGCCCCGTCCTGAGATCCGCTCGCCCGCTGCGGGGGCCAGGAAGTTAATCTTGAACTCCGTCGTCAAGACAGATCTCGACGTCGCCCGGAGCAACGCGGCCCAGCACGGCGCCGAGGGTCCGCATGAGGCCCTGGCGAGAGAAGCTGGATGCGACTCGCCATCGGATGCCGGCATCCTCAGCCGCCTCAATCGGCGCGGCGGATGCCGGGTCGAGCTGGCCATTCCGCAGCCTCACGCGGCCCAGACCACCTGCGCCTGTTGCACGATCTGTCCGACCCGCACGGCAACCTCCTCCGCCGTGATCGAGCTCACCGGATGGTCGATCACGACCGGCCGCAGCCTGGGCATGCCGAGCGCCACGCGCGTGAGCTGGGTCTCCTTCACGAACTCCGTCGTGATGATGCAGGCAGCCGGCCGGCCGAGCCGCTCCAACGCGATCGAGTCCCGCACGCAGCAGGAGCAGCAGGACCCGCAATCGCCGATCGCAGTCAGCACGATGTCGCACTCGGCGGCGATCCGGGCGAGCAGCTCGGGTGCGGCATCCTTCGAGAAACTGTGCTTGACGTAGTAGTTCACCGCGGCGAAAGCGACCTCGCCAGACAGCGCCTCGGCAGCGCCGCGCAGCAGCTTGTTGGCGTTCCACTTGCTGTTGTCGAGGATGCCGAGGCGCAGCCCCGCCAGTGCGACGGGCCGCGGAGCCAGCGGCGTCTCGGTGCTCTCGACCCGCCCGCGCGGGTCGAAGGCGAAGATGCGGGTGTCGTCCACTCTTTGCAGCATCGGTCGAGCCTCCCTTAGATCGCGCAGACGTCGCCGGCGCAGTCCGACCCCTCGGGTGCGGCCGCCTCGGCGGAGACCGGCCTCATCACCGGCGTGTTCATGTGTCCCCAGCCGGGGATGAAAGCGGAGAACCGGCCGGCATCGCCGCCAAGGACAAAGAGGTGGATGTTGTCCGGGCTCGGCACGATGGGGATCTGGCTGTTCGGGTCGCGCCGGTACCACTTGGGCAGGTTGCGGTTGTAAACTTGGCCATAGCGATGGTCGCGGCTGATCAGCCGGAAGGCGTTACCGCTGTGCATCCAGAGATAGTGACGGATGTCGCGGCGGGTCCAGCCGTGCCGGGCGATGGTCCGCGCATGCTCGAGGCCGAGCGCCACGGCGCAATGCCCGGACAGCACAGCGTTGTTCGAGGCGATGGTGCTCATGGCCGAGCAGATGGTGTCGAGGATCCCCTCGGGGTCGTTGCACTGGTGGTCGGTGACGCTGTGCGGCGCCTCGGCGGCCATGGCGAAGACTGTGCTGTCATCGGGCTTCCAGCCCTGCTCGACATGGTAGGGGGCGAAGGGGCTCTGCGCCTCATTCTCGCAGACCGCGTAGCTGTACTTCGCGGGATTTCCGAGCGTGCACTTGTCAAGGTCGGGTGGATGCGCGCCGCCGACATTCAGCAGCACCAAGCGGATGGCCCGGCCGATCGTCGCATTGGCGCGGTTGCCCGGCCCGAAGGCATTTGCGCCGCCATTCATGCCGATGGCGCGTGCGATCGGGCCGTTCACAATGACCAGGGGCGCCGCCATGTGCGTCGTCGCCTGCACGCCGTTCAGGTTGAAGGCTTGATCCATCAGGGCGGCCAACGCCGCCCGCAGCACCGGGGCATAGGACGGCAGGCAGCCGGCCATAACAGCGTTGATCGCCAGGATTTCTCGGGTGAGCACGCCCCAGCGCGGCGCTACCTTGCCCTCGACGGCATCCGGGTCGCCGCCTAGGGCATCGACGAAGGCGACGACCGCCTCCGGCGTGGGCGGCACCACAGGCAGGCCGTCGGTCCAGCCACGCTCGTAATAATACTCGACCAGGTTGGTGCCCGGCGCCACGGCGTGGTGGCCCGTGATCTCCAGAGTGGTGGCCATGCGTTCCTCCGGTCCTTCTGCCCGGTAGAATGCTGGCCAGCCTCATCTATGCCAATATAATTAGCTTTCCGATCATTATTCCAATCTACGCATCAATAACCCCGGCCGGCCAGGTCTCTGCAAGGGTGGCGAGGAGGCCGGCAGCAGCCGGCCCAAGGTCTCGCCCGCGCTGCGTGACAAGGCCGATGCGCCGGCTCAGCCCGGGCGGCGCAAGCGACAGCCGCGCCAAACCCTCGCCGCTTGGCCCGTTCACTGCGCCGGCAGGGACGATGGCGAGCCCTGCGCCGGCCCGCACCAGCCGCAGCATGCTGGCGAACTGGGTCACGGTGAGCACGTGTTGGAAGGCCAGCCCCACTTCGGCCGCCGCCGCATCAAGCATCCGACGCGTGCGGGACTCTGGCGGGAAGGACACGAGCCGCTCGCCCGCGAGGTCGGCGAGCGAGACGGCGTCGTCGCGTCCCACCAAGGCGTGGCCGGGCGGGGCGACGACGACGAAATGCTCGCGCCCGAGCGGCTGGGCGGACACATCGTCCGGCAGATCGTCCACGTAGGTGAGGCCGAAATCCGCGACCCCGCCGTGGATCTCGGCGAGGACCGCGCCGTGCACGCCCTCACGCAAGTGGATCTCGACGCTCGGCCGGGCGGCCGACCAAGCTGCCAAGATCGCAGGTAGCGGGCCGGCTGCGGCCGACATGATGCACGCGAGCACCACCCGGCCGCGACTCTCGGCAGCAATCTCGCGGATGTTGCGGGCGGCCATACGGATCTCGTGGAGCAAACGCTCGGCTATCGGCAGGAACTCGCGGCCGGCCTGAGTCAGGCGCACCCGCCGGGTCGTGCGCTCGAACAGCGCGGCGCCGAGCACGTCTTCGACCCGGCGTATGGTTCGCGTCAGCCCGGGCTGCGAGCACTTCAGCACGGCCGCGGCGGCGACGAAGCTGCCCTGCTCCGCGACAATCAGGACAGCCAGAAGTTGCCGGGCAGAGAGATCGGGGACCTGCGTGTGGGTCACCCCAGCATTATGTCAACCGGGGGCGGCGAGCCGTCAACGATGCGATAAAGCGAGGCTTGCTCCACCTGTAGGGCAAACATCGGCGGCTTCTAGCATGCGGTAATATCCCGGCTTACCGCAGGTGAGAGCGAGCGTTAGGTTCTACTCGTCTTGTCACTACCTTGCGCTTCCAACATCAAAGAGGGGCGGTGTCACTGAACCCGCAAGCAGGTGTAAAAAGAACTCAGGCCAGAATTGCGAGACTTGAACCTGTCACCGGCCTGTGTGCACGCCTCCTCCGAGGTAAAACCAGGTATAGTTGTCATAGCCGGGCCGCCATCAGTGCGGGAGCCGCTCTGACCAATCGATATTGTAACATATATCATAATGATAAGCGCCCAAGACATCGTGTCGCCTCCGGTCTCATTTGTATCTCAACCCAGCTAGTCGCGAAGAATGATAGGACGCAACTCGGAAGGGCTTGCAAGGGAGTCGCTCCGGGACGCAGGGGATGCCATTCCTTTGCCGCTTCAGCACCTCGCTACCTTCGCCCAGGCCCGCAGCGCCGCCCCACACATCGCCAGCGGCTAACTTGCGGGGCGCGGGTCTTATCGCAGGTGTGGATGCCTCCTGCGGGTCAAGGCGCATCTGCAACGCTGGCATTGAGAGCACGGGTGCGGTCATGATGGAATGGACGGCCTCGCTTTTCTAACTGATCCTCCGGTCGAGGACGCGACCAGGAGAGGAGGTGAGGATAGCAGTCAAGGCTATCGGACTGGATCTGGCTAAGCATGTTTTCCAGGCGCACGGGGTAGATGCCGCGAGGCAAGTAGTCCTGCGGCGCGACTGCGTCGAAGTGAGGTCATTGCTTTCTTCGCTGGGTTGCCGCCGGCGCTTGTGGGCATGGAGGCCTGCCACACCGCGCGCTACTGGGGTCGGGTGTTGCTTAAGCTGGGCCACCAAGTACGGCTCATGTCACAGCAGTTCGTGAAGCCGTATGTGAAAAGCCAGAAGAACGATGCGGCTGCCGCCGACGCGGTTTGTGAGACGGTCACGCGGCCGGCGCACCGCCGCTAGCGGACGCGGCGGAGAGCTGCTGCGGGCTTGCCTGCGGTTGCTGGTGCTGCCTCACCGGGACAGGGTGTACCAAACGAAGGTGCCTGCGCTGTGACGGGTGCCGGACGTGCTCGACAGGCAAGGAGCTGATAAAAACGTTATCATGAGTAAATGCGGACACTAGAATATCAGCGCGAACGGGCGCCTTGATGGCGGCTTTGGTTTGATCACGGGCACTAGAGCCGTGCAAAGTCAATCAACGCCAAGCGCGAGAAGCGGGTGGAGCGCCCCCGTTCCGGCCGGGCGGGCGACGACCCTAAGAACCTTGGCCTACGCCCATGGCGAAGTTGGAAAGACCGCCCGCATGCACAAGCACACTGCCTTGCGCTTTGTGGAAAATGCACAGATACCCGAGCCTGTCGGCCGGCCCGAGGCGGCGCTCGAAGGGCCCGCGCTCAACCTCGACAAGCTGCCGGACGGCATTGTCAGCAGCAACACGCTGATCGACTACTCTGCGGCCTCCGCCGAGGTCCGCGGCGGGGTCTCGCTCGCCATGCTGTTCGCAAGCCGCGCGGCCACCGCCGCGATGGCGCCCGGCAGCGACGAGGATGACTGGTTCGCTGCCTACCGTAACAACCTTGAGAAGCTTGGCTTCAGGTCGTCGCAGACGGCGATGACGCGGAACCGCTTCCGCAAGCGCGGCCTGTTCGTCCACAAAGCCATCATCCCCTTCCTTACCATCGCCCTCGGCGGAGCGGGGGTAGGCCCGGTGATGCTCGCCCTTCTTGAGAACCTCAAGGAGGTCGACAAGGACCGGCCCTGGATCACCCTCTTCGACCAGGAGTCGCGTCACTTCGAGTCGCGCGAGATGCACTTCGCCGCAGTCAGCTCCAGCCAAGTGGAAAGCGTGGTCCGCCACGTCACCGCGCGCCTTACCGTAGATTCTAGCGAAACGAACGTGCTGTTCTTTCGAATGACCGACGCCGCGGCAGAGTTCGAGAGCGTGACCACCACGCTCACCGCCAACAACGCGCTGCTCGCGGTGATTGAGGAGCCGCTGCAGCAGCGGCTCGCGGAAAACTCGTTTGCCTTTATCAAGGAAGCAACGCTCGCACCGCGCTGAGCGGCGGCGGGACAGGGGAATCGACATGGCACGCATGCCTCCGCCGATCGACGCGGCCGAGTTGGAGCAGATGCTGCTGGATCCGGACACGCCGGACGAGGCGATTCGCCCTTACCTGATGGACGACGTAGCCGAGGCCGCTCCCTTCCGTCCTGTGGTCCGCGGCAACCCAGCGCTGGTTGAGGCGCCGGAAACCGAGGCCGCGGTCGCGCTTTCCTCGCTCAACGGACTGTCGCGCTGGCGCCGCCAGAAGCGCTATCGCGCCAAGGTGCAGAACTGGACCGGGCTTCGGCTGGTCTCCGAGGGCGACAGCTGGTTCCAGTATCCCCTGCTGCTGACCGACGTGATCGATTGGCTCGCCGAGCCCTATGCCATCCTGTCGCTCGACGCGGCGGGCGACCTCGTGGCCGACATGGTCAGGCAGGGCGAGCTGATCACCGCGGTTGCGGCGGAGCGGCCGGACGCCGTGCTGCTGAGCGGCGGCGGCAACGACCTGCTCGGGGCCAGCAACCTTGCGCGGGCGCTGCAGCGCTTCGAGGCCGGCCTGCCCCCCGCCGCCTATCTCGGTGAGGCCTTCGAGGCCAATTTGCGGTCGGTGCTCGACGACTATGAGCAGCTGCTCTCCCGCATTCGCCAGGTGGCGCCGGAGACGCCCGTATTAACCCATGTCTACGACTACGCCATCCCCGCGGGGGGGCGCTGGCTCGGCCAGCCGATGCGCGCGCTCGGCATCGAGGATCCGGTGCTGCAGCGCGGCATCGTGCGCGCGATCGTGGACCGCTTCGACACCGGGTTGCGCAGCTTGGCCGCCACCTTCCCGCACATGCACGTAATCGACACGCGCGGCGCCGTCGGGCAGAGGAGCTGGCACGACGAGCTGCATCCCGACGACCAGGGTTACCGCGTCGTCGCCGAGCGCTTCGCGGCCGCCATCGCCGAGGCGACGGGCACGCCCGTGCCGGCCTTCGGCGGCGCCATCGAGGCGGCGGTGGAGCTCTCCACCGAGCCGGCGACGCCGCTCGACACCTTTGGAGAGGAGGTGCTGCTGCGGGAGATTGGCCGGCGCGCGATGCTGGCGGCGGCCGGCGACAAGCTCGCGGATGCCTTGCCATTCATCTTCCCGTCGAGCGTGGAGGGGACCTTCCCGAACCTCCAGGCGCGCGGCGAACAGGTCGTGGCCGCCGCGCGTGATGCAAACGCGGCGGAGCTGGCGACCGGCGACGCCTCGGGCCTGGTGCAGCACCTTGCGGCACACGCGGAGCTGGCCGGTGAGGCGCATGCGATGCTCGTCGCCACGGTGCTGGCGCGTCGCGCGGCCGGGCGGAGTTGAGGGGAGAGAAGAAGGATGGACGGGACATTGGCAGGGCCGGGCGAGCCATCGGCCGCCAAGCTGCTCCGGCGCCTGTCGGCGCCGGTCGGCGCCGGCGGGCTTGAGAGCGCCACCCTCGAAGGCAACATCATCGGCGTGCCCGACAGCCGCGAACGGCTGGAGGCGGCGAAGGCTTTGCTGAAGCGTCTGGCCGCGAACGACCCGGAGGTCCGCGAGGAGGAGGTTGACCGCATCATCCGGGACGCGGAGGAGGGCTTCCGCAAGCTGGACGGCGAGGGGGAGGGCGCGGAACTCTCAACCTCCGAGATCTTCGGGCTGGAGGCGGTCATCGAAGCCGACGGCAGCCGCCCTGTCCTCTTCGTGCAGGACGGCACGATCGACCTGGAAGCTCCGGCCCTGCGCGAGAGCCTCGCCGCGCGCTGGCAGGGTGCGGCGGCGCAATTCCGGTCTGGCATCGAGCGGGTCGCGGCGGCGGTCGGCGCGGTGCAGTTGCCGGCCTTCCTCGATGAGCGCGGCAAGCCAAGGCGCATCGGCACAGCCTTCGCGATCGCGCCAGGGCTCGTGCTGACCAACCGGCACGTGCTGGAGGAGCTGGCGCGCTACAACCAGAGCCGCTGGACCTGGACGCGCGACGCCGAGGTGGATTTCGCTGGGGAGTACGAGCGCGACGCGGAGTGCCGCTTCAAGGTGGTGGAGGTCCACGCTTTCGGGGCGGAGCCGATCAACAGGCGCGTCAATTTTGCCCGCGCCGACTACGCCGTGCTGCGGCTGGAGGGCGACGCGGACTTCCCCAAGCCGCTCTCGCTGGAGCCCAATCCCGCACGGGTGACGGTCGGCGCGGTGCAGCCACCCATCTATGTAGTGGGCTTCCCGGCCAAGCCTCTGGTGGCCGAGCCTTCACCCGGTGAGGGGCCGCCAGCAGCCGGGCACGAGTATGCGGAGGTGCTGGAGCGGCTTTATCGCAACCGCTTCGGCAGTAAGCGTTGGGCGCCGGGCCTCGTCGAGGCTGGGCCGGGCCAGGTCGCCGGCGATGCCCGCAAGTGGATCATGACCCATGATTCCAGCACGCTCGGCGGCAACTCGGGCTCGTGCGTCGTGGATTTCCAGCATAACGGGGAGCGGGTGGTGGGCCTGCATTTCGGCGGCCAGCCGCGTGTTGAGAACTACGCCCATGTACTGGCAACACTGCGACAGGAACTCGCGGACATCGGCGGGCTCGCGTGGGCAACGTGACGTCGCGCCGACCCAACTGCCGGCGAGCAGGCGCTATCGTGCGCTTGTGCCGCAGTCGCGGTATGGTTTCAGCTCATAGTCTCAGCAAAGCAGACATGAAGGACCGGCGCGACAAAATGTCAGGCCTGGAGCATCGTAACTCAACCAGTGGCTAGAGGCAGCTAAGCCTGAAGGGCAATCCGCATGCCTAGGCAAGAACGTGCTATGCCATCGGCGCCGAAGACGACAGATCCGGTGAGCCGCGAGACGAAACTGCTGCAGTTCGGCGCATTGCTTGTCACCATTATCGTCGGCGACGTGCCGGAGCAGATCCACTCCGAAGCTGCCTTCTCCAAGCTCTGCAGCGCCTGCCCGGTGCCAGCCTCGAGCGGCAAATCCAGCAAGCACAGTCGAGGTCCGCTGCGGCGCCCCTCTTGGCGCCTCGAAAGAGGGAATTCTTGTCTGGCTTCCACACGCTCCGGGTATGCTCCCCTGCGCCTTCTCGCCGGTCGCCGTAACTGACGCCCTGCGACAGCGGCGGACATTCTCGTAAAGGTCAAGATCGAGGACAGGCAATGGTATCAAGCGCTGGCAAGGCTCGGTCCGCTGCGGCGCGACAGAAGATCCCGGAAGCTCTTTCGGGCTTCCGTCGGGCGCTTCGCACGGGCAATCCCATCCCCTCGACGGACGCGGCCGCGGCGGCCCTTGAGAACAGCGGGGGTGCAGAAGCCGACCTCAGCGACGCCGGGATTAAAAACCGGCTCGACGTTGCTCGGGAGCAGTTAAGGAAAGTCGTCGAGCAGCACCTGGGCGGTGACCAAGCTCTGCTCGACATCGTTGACGAGATCACGCGAGGCGGCGACGAGGCGCTGAGACGCCTAGCCGGGGATGACGCTGAGGCGTTCAGCGCCGACGGTGCCCTCCTCGCCGACCTGGAGACGATAGTTCGTCTGGACGGCTCGCGCCCGAGCTTTATGGTCCGAAATGGCGACGTTGACCTGACAACCAGTCCGGTAGGCGGCTGGGCCGATGTAATTGAGGCGAGCCGCCCGGCACTGCGGCAGACGCTCGCGTGCGTGGGCCGGATCAACCTGCCGGGGACACCGGAAGGTTTCGAGGGAACAGGCTTCCTTGTCCAGCGCAACTTCGTTCTCACTAACCGGCACGTCCTTCAGTCGGTGGCGGACAACTTGCCAGAGGGCTGGTCATTCCGTTCCGGCGCCTGCATCGACTTCGGTCACGAGTTTCGCTCCAGCAAACGTCACCCGCGACGGGCACTCAAACGCGTCGTGTTCTGCGGGCCCGAAGCGATCGAGTTCGAGAAGCCCGTCGATCACCGAAAGCTGGACCTCGCCCTCATCGAGTTGGAGGCATCGTTAACCGATGACGATGTGCCCGAGACCCTCCTGTCGGTGGATCTGTCTTCTGACTGGGCGCAGGAAGGCACTTACGTCTTCGTGGCGGGCTACCCGGCGCCACCGCCGTTTGGCCGTTTCACCCCGACGCTTATCGAGAAGCTCTTTCAAGGCACGTTCGGCTGCAAGCGCCTGGCGCCCGGGGCAGCTGCGAAGAGCCTCGTCGAGGTGCCAGCGTGGACCATGGCTCATGACGTCACGACCTTGGGCGGCAACTCCGGGTCGGTGCTCGTGGTTGCTGGCCGGGAGACCGCCGCGGCTGCCTTGCACTACGGAGGCAAATCCCGCCCACCGCGCGAGAATTGGGCCCATGTGCTCGGGGCAACGCTCGATATGCGAGCTGAGGCGGGCGGCCAGACCCTTCGTGAGTGCCTGACGTCGCTGAATGTCGACCTAATCGATCGCCGCGTCGGCGCGGAGGAACCCGGGCCGAAGGCGGAAACCTGACGTGCTCACGACGTCGGAGATCGTCGCCGCGCTCAAGACGTCGCGCGCGGAGTTCGCGCGCCTGTTCCTGCAGGCCCAGGCGGACATACCAGCCGAAAGACGCGAGGCCTTCGAGGCCGTGGGCCGTGACGCGAACGACCGTAACGCCTTTCTTATCGCGGTCCTGTCTGCCCAAAAGAACGGTTGGCTAGAGAACCTCCTGGATCTGGTGGTCTCGTCCGGCTTAGAGGACGGGCGCATCATGGACCACCTCGTGCGACTCCGTGCGGGCCAGGGCGACGCTGAGCTCCAGGCTATGGTGAACTCGGTCAGCGCCTTCCAGCACCCCCACGTCATCCTGCGCGGTGTGGCCGACGGGATCCGCTGGACGGCCAAGGTCACCACGGGCAACTCCACGGGAACCGGCGTGCTCGTCGGGCCAAACCTCGTTCTCACGGCGTGGCATGTCGTCAAGTCATTGTTCCAGCCCGAGTTAGATGCGAGCGGCCACGTGGTCTACCGTCCCGATCTCGCGGCCGGACGCGAGAGACTCCGCTTCCAGTTCGATGAGTTTCTTGCGCGGGTGCGGCGCGGCAAGAACCTGCGCCCGTTCCGGACGGTCCAAGTCGAGCCAGCCGCTGATTGGTATGTGGCCCATTCCGAGTGCCACGAGGAGGAACTGGCCCAGAGGTTGCCAGCCAACAAGCCGGACCTGGACGGCTACTGGGACTACTGCCTCATTCGCGTGAAGTCCGCACCTGGCATGGAGAGGCGATGGGCTGCGCTGGACGCGAGGGCCGTTGTTCCGGCGCCCGACGACCGCATCATTGTGTTTCAGCACCCGGCGGGACAGCCGATGCGGGTGGACCAGAACGTCGTGGCCCGCCCTTGCGACTACGGCATCGACCCGGCAACATCGCTCCTCCGCTTCATCCACAGGGCGAACGCGCTCTCAGGTTCATCCGGCGGTCCATGCTTCGATGGCTCGTTCTCGCTGTTCGGCCTGCACCAGGGAACCTGGCAGCGTCCGGCGCCAGGCGCGGATAGCCCGGCCCTGAACCGCGGCGTACCACTCGTTGCGATTTTGGAAGATATCAAGAAGCATGGCGGTCTCCCCACACCCGCCCATGACGAGGTTCCGACCTGGGAGCTCGGACCGGCGAACAACCACGCCCCTGTGCTGGGCCACGAGAACTTCCAAGGGGTCGTGTGGCGGGCCGCCCTTAGGGGCAGACCCCGCATCATTGTCCTAGAGGGAAGCCCGGGCACTGGGAAGACGTTCATGGTCCGCGTCCTCGGGGCCATGCTGGCCGACCGCCAGCACCTCAAGTTGACGCTGTCGGCTGAGGCGGTCGGCAAGCAAAGCGCCCTCTCCCTCGCAAGCACAATTCTAAATGCGGCAGGCGTCGTCGAGGTTGGTGCGGGGAACCAGGGCATGGGCGCGGAGGCGGGCCTCCTGAGCGGCGCTAATCTCTTTGACTCCACTGCGAGTGCATGGCGGCGTGACGAGGTGGTTCGGAGGATTGTGGAGGGGCTGGACGCCAGGCGCGCCGGACGTCTCGTCTGGCTGTCGCTCACCGACCTGAACGCGTTCGAGGTGCAGGGCCTCGACGCAAGGGACCTCCTCCTGCTCATCTACGAGCAGACCCTTTCCGTTGATTGGTTGAGGATCGTGCTGGACGGGTTCCGGGGCAACCTCCCGGTAGGCCTACGAGAGGTTGTCGAGGTCTACACGACTTCAGCTCCGGGATCCGGGGCACCGCTCATCAACGAGGGGGACGTCGCCACCTTTCTCAGGCGGCTCAATGCTGCTGCGGAACTCGGCATGGACGAGTTCACGATCATTGCCCTGAGCCGCCACCTGTTTAGCCGCTACGGCGCGAGGCGGTCGGAGAACCTTTCACGAACCCTCGTCGCCTTTGCCGAGGAGGTCGCCGAGCTCGGTGCCGCCTACCTCGAAGTCGTTGATGGGAGAGATCAGGGGCCGCCGAATGCCTGAGCCGTCGCCGGGTCTGCTGCGCTTCGCCGCCGCCTTCCGGGGGCGCTTGCAACAGCTAGCTGAGCAGCGCCTGGCAACACCGTCCGTACGGGACCCCGCGCGCGGGGAGTCCGCCGTTGAGCTCGGGCCTTCCGACACGCTGGCTTTCGACTCCGGGAAGCTATCCGAGGAGGTGACCTACTTGGTTCAGGCGGCTGATGCGGATCCGGCTCATCAGGAGCACGTGCCGAGCGACGCCGACGTGGCCGCCCGCCTTGTGGATGTGGAGGCGGTCGCGGCGATGACAGGCCGCTTCGACCCGGACGACCTGTTCGGCGCGACGGAGCCCGAGATCCTCAAGCGCCGCGTGCTGTCCTCTCTGGCTCAGGGTTGCGACGTGGAGGGAACCGAGACCGGCCTGCGTTGGCTCCTACTCAAGGACAGGCGGACGCTCGTCCTCCGGCGTCTCGCATCGCACCCGGGACTTCCCCACGCGCTCGCGCGGGAACTCCCGGCCACCGATCTATTCGGGGAAGCCCTGCGGGAGATTCTCAGACACGGCAAGGCCGTTTCGCTGCATCGCCGGCAGCTGACCTCCGCAGATGATCAGGAGCGCTGGCTACTGGCTTTGGCATCCGCCATAGAGGCGGTGCGGCTTGCCGGACTGCCGACTCCCGACCCGCAAGCGGTCCAACAGGCGTCGGGCCAGGCGAGCTTCCTGCGCGAACATCGCCTGCTAACGCAGGACGGGGTGCTCGGCCGTGGCGCTGAAGAGGCTGCGCTGGTCGACTTCATCACGGCCCCCCCGGTTCCCACAGCTGCACGTTGGGAGGGGCTCCTGCTGACAGGCCTCGGCGGTGCCGGCAAGTCGACCCTGCTCGCGAAGGTCGTCGTCGAAGTAGCTCGCATCGGCCAGGCGACGCTGGCTGTCCTGGATTTCGACCGCCCGGGGGTCGACGCCAGCGACCCGTCGTTCCTCGAGCGGGAGATCACCCGGCAAGTAGGTTACCAGGAACCGTCGGTCGCACAGGGCCTACGCGACAGGCGCCGGGAGCTCAGGGCCTTCCAGCCCCAAAGGTCATCGGATTCCGCCAGCGTGTCGAGCGAGGAACGTGCGACGCGCAGCCTCATCGCCGAGATGGCACAAGCCTTGCTCGCTGCTGGGCGTGAACGCCCGTTTCTCCTTGTCCTGGACACCTTCGAGGAGGTTACCCGCCAGCGCGCGCTCGGCCGGATCCTATCGTGGCTCGACGAACTGGCCGAGTTCCTCTCGCCGCTGCCACTCAAGGTCATCGTATCGGGCCGTAACATGGGCCTCACGGGACAGGCTGATGACGGCGACGACCTCTCTCCCTCGAATCCCGATGTGGACCGTTTGGGCAGGGTCTGCGCTCACTCGGTCATTCTGGGCGAACTCCGTCCAGCCGCCGCGGAACGCCTGTTGCGCAACCTCCAAGTTCCGCCAGCCGTCGCCCGACGCCTTGCACGCTCGCAGGTCCTGCCACGGCGGCCCCTGGAGCTGAAGCTCCTCGGGCGCCTGCTGCTCGAGGATCCCGAGACAGACGTCGATGCCCTGGAGAGGGAAGTGCGAAGCGGGTCGGGCCGCGGCAAGTCCCTCTTCGCGGGCATTGTCTCCCGGCGAGTCCTGCTGCGGCTCCGCGACCCGGTCGCGCGCGCTCTCGCCAGCCCCGGGTTGATCCTCCGTTACGTGACGCCGGACCTGATCGGGAGCGTGCTCGTGCCAGCGCTCGGCCTCACCCCCCTGTCCCGCGAGGAGGCCGAGGCGGCTCTGCAGAGTCTCGCCGCGCATGGTTGGCTAGCCTACCGCGCTCCCAACGGGGCAGTCTGGCACCGCCGCGACCTGCGTCGCTCGATGTTGCCCGCGATGCTCGCGGAAGCGCCGGAGGAGGCACGGCGGATACACCGGGCCGCAGTGGTCTACTTGGAGGCATCCTCGGACGAGCGCGACCGTTCGGAGGCCTTCTATCACCGGCTGATGCTGTTGCGGTGGGAGGACGGGGACACCTCATGGATTGAGGACCTGGCGCCCGCGGTGATCCGGAAGGCGGCCGAGGCCTTCAACCTCGATCTCGCCGACCTCCCCCCGAGGGGATCCGCTCTGGTCCAATTTGCGAGGAGACCGGCCTCGGTGCAGCCGGGAGAGGTGTGGCTGCTCCCGGATGGCTACCGCGAGCGCGCGCTTGAGGCGGTGGGCGAGAGACTGGTGCGCGCTCGCTCGTTCCGGAACGCCCTCGCCCTGCTGACCGAGCGCGACGAGTTGGAGGGAGGACGCGTTCGCGCGCGTACCTTGCCGCGCTGGGAGACCAGCACGCTGTTCGCAACGGCCTCGTGGCGGCTGCTTCACGATGCGGCTGGGCAGGAGGTCTCCCCTGGCGCTGAATGGCGCCCCCTGCGGGAGGTTCTTGCCCGGTGCTACCCGTTCGACCTCATCAGCACCGGGAATGCGAGCAATGCCTGGGTCGAAGATCGCTTGGCCGCGTTGCAGCCTGCAGACCTGCCGCCGTCGGCGGAGAGGGCACGGCTCCTGCGCGAACTCTCGGTGGTGCTCATCCTAAGGTTTCCAATGGGCATGCTGGGCCCCGACGCTCAGGAGAAGGTCCAGCAGCTCCTTTGGGCGGCGACGCGGGGCGAGCGTGGTTTGACGCTGGAGCCAGGACATCTCCCGCTTGCGAAACTTGTCGGCTTGCCGTTCGAGGAGGCTGCCGTCGCCTACGGGCCAGCGGACCTCTGCCTCGACACGGGCTGGCTTGGGGACGCATCAGGCTTCCTGCGGGGCTGGGACCCCGCGGGGTTCGCCCGTCAGGCCGCGGAGGCAATCGAGCGCACCAAGTCCTCATCGCGTCGGACGGTAGCGCGCATGCTCGCGGAGGTGGACGCGCTGGCGAAGCGTAGGGACAACCTGTCGGCGATTGCGGAAAGCGGAGCGGTGAAGATGTGGAGGGAGGACGGGCGAAGCCTCCAGCGCGGCCCGAGCCCCGAATTCCGAGACCCCGTGCGATACGCGCTTGCCGATGCGTTCCCAAATCGCGGCGCCCTTGCCGGAATTGCACCGATCGTCGCAAAGTGCCTTGAAGGTGAATGGACCGACCTTTGGCCCCAAGCCTTCGCGGAACGGCTGGCGGACGACCCGATCGTGGGCCTTCAAACCTATGTCGAGGCTGTCGATCGGTCTTGGAACCTGGGACGCCTTTTAGCCGAGGCCTGTGATTTGAACCCACACGCGGAGAGGCTGCGGGAGGTTAGGATCGCCTTTGGACGATGGGACGAGTGCATGGGGCATCTCCTATCATCGCGTAAGGACCGCTTCTTCGAAGCCTGACGATCTTTGGGAGGAAGCCATGATCAAAGTGGACCTGGGCAGGAAGGCGACCTTTGACACCATGAGCGCGCTCGACCTCTACCCCGAGGACGAGGCGGTCCGCCTGCGGCGTTTGCGGGACGCGAGTGGTGACCTGGAGAGACCCGGGCGCGAGCCGACCTCGTCGCCGCAGAAGCTCTCGGGCCGAGACGGCTACCAGGCAAACTTCCTAGAAGATTGGAGTATCGATCTGCCCCTGCTTACCGGCGACCGGGCGGACGACATGGTGCCTCTCTCTGACGGCTCCGGGGTCGAGCTCAAGTACCGGCACTTCTCCTGCGTCATGTCGCGCTCGAGGCGCCTGCCCCTGATCACCGCGTGCAACATCGACGGCTCGAAGTCCCGCAAGTTGCCTCGGATCTCGACATGGAGCTTCGACGGGCGCATCCCCCGGGAGTGCCAGGTCGGCGACGAGCTCTACTTCCAGAACGAGCTGGATCGCGGGCACATGGTCCGACGCGAGGATCCGGTGTGGGGCTCGCTCGCCGAGGCAAAGCAGGCGAACGAAGACACTTTCCACTTCACGAACTCCTGTCCCCAAATGGCCGGCGTCAACCAGGTCACCTGGCTTGGGCTCGAGGATTACATCCTGAACCACACCCGAAGCGACAGCATGCGGGTCAGCGTGTTCACGGGACCCTACTTCAGTGAGGACGACATCGAGTATCGCAGCTTGCTGATCCCCATGGCCTTTTGGAAGGTCGTGGCCATCGTCACCGAGGACGGACGCCCATCGGCAACGGCCTATAAGGTGAGCCAGGATGAGGAACTCGGCCAACTGGAACATGTGTTCGGTAAGTACAAAACCTTCCAGATCTCGGTGGCGAGCGTGATGGAGGACACCGGCTTGGACTTCTCGAAACTGGTTCCCTACGACGGCATCTCCGAGCACGAGAGGGCAGGTGGCGCGGCCCAGCGGCAGCAGATCAGCGACCTGACCGACATTAGAATTTGAGGGCGAACCTTTCGTCGTTCTGAATCCCTGAGCTGTTCAGTTTGGGACGCGGCTTCTGGGGCACTCCGAACCTCAGAGCAGGGTGCCACGTTGATGCATAGACGCCGGTAGGTGCCCGGTCACAGCGGAGATGAGCGGCGCCGGGGATGCGGGCGGCACCGCCGAAGTCGATGCGCAGCGGCCGACGTTGGGCTCTGTCGCAGTTTCCGTACTCGTCAGCCGTTGGTGTCGGGTTCTGTTGCGTCCTTGCGGTACCATCCTGAGCAGGTACAAACCGGGGCATGGCGAGACGGTGGGGAGTGGCCTTGGTGAGGTCGGATCAGTCCTTCAAAGGCCGGCAGTTCACCGCAGAGGTGATCCTCTGGGCGATCCGCTGGTACCTGATGTTCCCGGTGAGCTACCGCGATCTCGAACTGATGCTGGCCGACCGCGGCGTGGAGGTGGCGCATACTACGGTGTTCCGCTGGGTGCAGACCTACGCGCCGGAGATTGAGAAGCGGATCCGGCCGCACCTGCGCGTGAGCAACGGCTCATGGAGGGTGGACGAGACCTACAGCCGGGTGAAGACCCGCTGGATGTACCTGTATCGCGCGGTCGACAGCCGCGGCCAGACGATCGACTTCCTGCTCTCGGCCAAGCGCGACGCGGAGGCTGCAAAGCGCTTCTTCCACAAGGCTCTCGGGCAGCCGCATACGGTGAACCCGCGCACCATCACCGTGGACAAGAGCCCGGCCTACCCCTGCGCCGTCACAGAGATGAAGGAGAACGGCGAGCTGTGGCGCTTCTCTCGATTACGACAATGCAAGCACCTCAATAACATAGTGGAACAAGACCGCCGGCGCGTGAAACGCCTGGTCCGATCAGGGCTTGGCTTCGGCAGCTTCCACACGGCGCGACGAACACTGGCAGGCTACGAGGCAATGGCGATGATCAGGAAGGGGCAGGTACAAAAGGTGGGCGGACGCGACATGCGGACCCAAGCTACCTTTATCGCCGAGCTGTTCCAGGTCGCCGCCTGATCTGGGGACTGTCGCGGCCATTTGCGACTTGCCGCAAACTTTGCAACACAACCGCATGCTGTCTGGCTCTATCACCTGTTCAGCCTGAGCCTGCGCGACATCGAGCTGATCCTGGCCGAGCGGGGCGTGGTGGTCAGCTACGAGAGCATCAGGCGCTGGTGCCTCCGCTTCGGCGCGGAGTTCGCGGCCAAGCTGCGCAAGCGGCGGCCGAGGCCGGGTGACACCTGGCACCTGGATGAGGTGTACCTGAAGATCAACAGCGAGCTCTTCTAGCTCTGGCGCGCCGTGGACCAGCACGGTGTCGTGCTCGACATTCTCGTGCAGGAGCGGCGCAATGCCACGGCTGCCAAACGCTTCTTCAAACGCCTGCTGATGGGCCTGAAGTACAAGCCGCGCAAGATCGTCACGGATGGGCTGCGCAGCTACGGCGTGGCGCAGCATGAGGTCCTGCCCGGCGTGCGGCATCGGACCAGCCGCTACCTGAACAATCGTGCTGAGAACTCCCACAGACCGATGCGACGTCGAGAACGACAGATGCAGCGGTTCAAGTCACCTGAACAGGCACAGCGGTTCCTCTCGGCGCACGCGATGATCTATGGCCACTTCCATCCACGTCGGCACCTGATGGCCGCCGAACAGTATCGCCGTTCGCGTCGCAAGGCCTTCCAGATCTGGCAGCAGGAGACGTGTGCCCAGATGGCAGCGTGAGATCACGCAAGCTCCGTCTTGCGCTCAAGCGCACCCGGTCATCAAACAACGTGACTGTGAGAGTGTTGCCGTCGTTCGGTGAGTATGACCCCCAACTTGATTGACC
>NZ_JCACHA010000600.1:0-17704 GCF_059503625.1 Skermanella sp. | reverse complement strand
TGCCATTACGGGGTGGTTAATTGAGATCACGCAAACGAATCTTTTTTTAGAAAAATATTACGGTTTTTAACTATTAATGTATACCTTTTCGCCTAAGTTGATATATCGAAAGTACTTCATATTAACTTTCACCAATTTTCCGATCCAGTTACCGTTGTGCAGAATGCAAATGATGCAACGCAAGATTTTCGCAATTTGCTGGGGTTCCGTTAGGTTTCGCGCCAGCTTGCCGTTGAACGGGTAATCGGGGTACAGCAGCTTCCCTAATGAGGGATTCTTTTGCTCAAAGGTACGTAAAACGACACGGTCCGAGGCCGCCGTTCAGGCCTGATGTTGAAGTTGCCGGATGCGATCCGGCGGGAAATACCGGTAGAAGGCCGTCCTCCCGATCCCGAGGCGATCAATGACATCGCCGACAAACGGGTAGTTCATCGTGTCCTTGAGCATCGTCTCGGCGACGCGGATGCCTTCCTTGTCCAACACCGGCGGCCGCCCGCCCCTGCGTCCCCGCTTTAGGGCCGCCGCGAGGCCCGCCCTGGTGTTCTCGACGATCAGTTCACGCTGAAACTCATCGAAAGCGGCCGTGATATAGAAGAACAGCCCCCCTGGCATACTGGTGTCGATGTTGCGTGTCAGCACTTTAAGGGCTTGTTTCCTTTGTTCGCGTTCGCTGGCAGATCTCGATGATCTGCTTAAGGGATCGCGCCAGCCGGGAGGTAACTGCTCACCATGGTGCGTAAATGGCTGATTGGCCATGATGGGCCACTTTGGGATGACTGGGTTATGGAAAACTCTTGACGGGTTTGTCGCGGCATGATTCAACAGTGGGATGGTTAGCATTCCTGACCTGAGCCGCCTGAGCGGAGCCGAGAAGGACGCGCTGATCCTGGCGCTTCTGGAGCGGCGGCAAAATGACTTTCATTTTGCGAACCGAAACGATTTTAAATAAAACTACCATCGGAGAGGATTGCGGCACTGCCGCCGAGACCCGCAATCCCCACCGACGGCGTGCCGCCCGTCAGCCGGCCGGCCTGGAACCCCGCACCGGATCGTGCCGCCCCAGGATATCGCGGACCTCCTGTGCCCTGTCGTCGTTGACCTGACCGATCACCAGCACGGCGCCCTGCCGGACGTCGTTCATATACGCTTCGGCCTCGTCCTCCGGCACGCCGAGGCGGTTGAGCATGCCGACTTCCGTCGTCTCGCCGCCGTACTGGCGCTTGGAGCTTTCCATCGGGTTCGTCCCGGCGGCTTCGTTGCCCCAGACTTCGCTGCTGTCGCCGAAAATCCAGAATTCGTTCCGGAAGCCGGCGTCGTAAAGCTCCTTGAGGACCTGACGCGACGTGGTGGTGTCCTTGAAAAGGGTAACGGTGGTTTCGATGCTCACGATCGTCTCCTGAAGGGCTGCAAGCCGCAGAAAGTCGAAGTGCAACAGGAGACGCAGGCCATGGTTCCGCCGGCAGCGGATCCATTCCGTTGAAAAATATTCAAGCTCAACTCCGCGTTTGGCAACCGCAACGAAAACATGCAAACGGTTCATTCGAAAGGCATATTTTTTTAGTTTTCCGAGGCCGATTCCGGCTTGAAGGTTATACATATCCCGATATGATTGAAACGCTTCAATATCCCTTTGCAACAGCGTGGATCGCCCGGGATGGCTCACAAGCGCCCTACGATAGCCGACGTGGCGCGGACCGCCGGCGTTTCGATCGGGACCGTTTCCAATGCGATCAACTATCCCGAAAAGGTCCGCCCTGAAAAGCTGGCACGGATCGAAGCGGCTATCGAGCGGCTCAACTACCGGCCCAGCGCCGTGGCGCGTTTCCTCCCCGGCGGGGCCGCCGCCCGCCGCCCTCCCGACCGCCTCCACCTGCCGCGCCTGATCTCCGTCGGCTATATCAGCGTCGATTACGTCTGCCGCGTCGGCGTCCTGCCTCACCGTGACGACCGGATCACGGCCGACCACATCGAAAAGGCCTTGGGCGGCCCCGCCGCCAATGTCGCGGTGGCGGCCGCCGGCGTCGGTTCGCAGTTCGAACTCGACGTGGAACTGGCGACGGCGGTGGGCGAGGACCCCGACAGCGATTGGGCGCTGGCGGAACTGGCGCAGCGCGGGGTCCACGCGCTGACGATCCGCCGGCCCTTCAACAACCGGCTGTCGCGCTGCGTCGTCATCGTCGAAGCCAATGGCAGCCGCACCATCATCAACGAACCGTTCGAGCTGAGCGAGATCGACCTGACCGCCCATCTCGCCGTGACGGCCGAAAGCCGTCCCTGCTGCCTGCATATCGAAGGCTACCACTACGAACGGATGCTGGGGTCCGTCGGGCGTTTCCATGACGCGGGCTGGAAGGTCAGCCTGCATACGACCGGCCTGCCGGCCAGTTCCCGGACGCCCGAAGCCTTCGCCGGCCTGGTCCGGGCGATCGACCTCGTCTTCGTCAACGACGTGACGCTGCGCGACATCTTCACCCTGCGCACCTCGGTCGCGACGATGATCGACAACCTGGAGGCCTGGCTCCACGCCATCGGTCCGCGCGCCGACGTCGTCGTGACGATGGGAGAACTGGGCGCCGTGGTGTTTCCGAAGGACGACAGCGCCCTGATCTTCGTCCCGGCGCTGGCGGTCGACGTGGTGGACGCCACCGGGGCCGGCGACACCTTCGCCGGCGTCTTCCTGTCCCTCTGGCTGCACGGGGCATCCCTGGGCGAAGCGGCGCAGCACGCCGCGGTGGCCGCCAGCCTGACGACCACCGCGGAAGGGGCGCAGGGCCGCATCTCCTCGGCGGACGAGATCAGAGCCGAACTGGAACGGATGGCCCCCGAAGAAGCGGAGGCTTGACCAAGGCCATGACCATGCTTTTCGAAATGACCGGGATCGTCAAGCGCTTCGGCGGTCTGGTCGCCCTCGACCGGGTGGACTTCGCCGTGGCCGAGGGCGAGGTGATGGCCCTGGTCGGCGACAACGGCGCCGGCAAATCGACCCTGATCAAGACCATGTCGGGCGCCCACATCCCCGACGCCGGCGAGATCCGCATGGCCGGCCAGCCGGTCCGCTTCCGCTCGCCCCAGGACGCCTGGCGAAGCGGCATCGCGACGATCTACCAGGAACTGGCGCTGGCCGGGAAGATGACCGTCGCCGACAACATCTTCCTGGGCCGGGAGATCCGCCGCCCGATCCTCGGCATTCCCTTCCTCGACCGGCCGGCGATGCGACGCCGCACGGCGGAACTGCTGAGCCAGCTCGACGTCCACGTCCCCAGCCTCGACAGCTGGGTGGAAACGATGTCGGGCGGCCAGCGCCAAGGCGTCGCCATCGCCCGCGCGCTCAACATGGACGCCCGCCTGATCATCATGGACGAACCGACGGCGGCCTTGGCCGTGGCCGAAGTCCGCAAGGTGCTGGATTTCGTGCGCAGGCTGCGCAGCCAGAACAAGTCCGTCGTCCTGATCTCCCATAACATCCAGGACGTCTTCGCCGTCTCCGACCGCATCTCCGTCATGCGCCACGGCCGCCGCATCGCGGTGCGCGAAACCGCTACGACCACGCCGGAAGAGATCATCGGCCTGATCACCGGCGCCAGCGAAGTCCGGGCGGCCGCCTCCTGACGCCTGAAGCCTCCCGACACCCGATCCCCCCGCCAACGCCGCCTTCCCCAAGGGAGACAACCCGATGAAAACGGTCCTGAAAGCAGCAGTCCTGGGAATGGTCACCGCCGCCTCCCTGATGGGCACGGCCTCCGCCGCCGACACCCGCGTCGCCTTCGTCCCGCAGATCCAGGGCATCCCCTATTACGTCGCGATGGAGGAAGGCGCCGAGGCGGCTGCCAGGAAGTTCGGCGTCGACTACGTCCAGCAGGGACCGACCTCGACCAACTCGGCCGACCAGCTCCGCATCTTCGACAGCTTCGTCAACCAGGGCTTCAACGTCGTCGCCGTCTCCCCCGTCGATGTCGAGACGCTGAAGCCGGCCATCGCCCGCGCCAAGGCCCAGGGCGTCCACGTCATCACCTCCGATGCCGACGCCCCCGGCAGCGCCCGCGACTTCTACGTGGCGCAGGCGCGCGACCAGGACCTCGGCTTTACGATCCTGGACGAGATGGTCAAGCGGGTCGGCGAGGACGCCAAGGTCGCCATCATCTCCGACGCGCCGACGATCCAGAGCCTCAACAACTGGATCGACGCGATCAAGCAGCGCGCCTCGGCCAAGTACCCCAAGCTCCGGATCGTCTCGGTCGACCATACCGACGGCACCGCCGCCCGCGCTTTCCAGTTCGCGACCGACGCGATGACCCGCAACCCCGACCTCAAGGGCATCATCGGCATCGCGTCCACCACCTGTCCCGGCATCGCCCAGGCGGTCGAGGCGTCCGGCCGGAGCGGCGAGATCGTGGCGACCGGCTACTGCTCGCCCAACACCGTGCGCGACTACGTGAAGAGCGGCGCCATGACCTATTCGGTGCTGTGGAACCCGTCCGACCTCGGCTACCTGACGGTCTGGGCCGCGAAGCAACTGTCCGAAGGCAAGTCCTTTCCGGACAAGGTGCAGGTCGAAGGCCTCAAGAACGAGGCGACCTGGCTGCCCGCCGACAAGATCCTGCTGCTCGGCCCGCCGATGGTCTTCACGGCGGACAACATCGACCAGTTCAAGTTCTGATATGGCGCAGGTGACCGGCCTTCTCCCGCCCCTCCGGCTGGCCTCCCCGACCGCGACGCGGGAGCTGGTGCTGTTCGCCGCCATCCTGATCGTCGGCGCCGGCTTCTCGCTGGCGTCGCCGTATTTCCTGACGGTCGTCAACCTCGTCCAGACGCTGCGCGCCGGGCTGGAACTGGCCATCGTCAGCGCCGGCATGACGCTGGTCATCATCATGGGCGGCATCGACGTCAGCGTCGGCGGGATCATGGCGGTGTCGGCGATCCTGATCGGCAAGTCGTATCAGGCAGGATTGTCGTCGTGGTTCGTCGTGCCCATCGGCCTCGCGTCCGGGACGCTGCTGGGAGCCTGGAACGGCTTCCTCACCACCAAGCTGCGGGTGCCGCCGATCATCGCCACGCTGGGGTCGATGTATATCTTCTCCGCGATCATGTTCCTGGTGATCGGCGGCGCCTGGATCTCCGGCCTGCCCGGGACGCTGTCGCCGCTGGTCAACGGCAAGGTCGTCGGCATCCCCGCCTCGCTGCTGGTGATCCTGACCGTCTACGGGCTGTGCTGGGTGCTGCTGCGCCAGCTTCCCTACGGCCGGCACCTCTACGCCATCGGCTGCGGCGAGCAGTCGGCCAAGCTGGTCGGCATAAACGTGGACCGCACCAAGATCGCGGCCTACGCGATCCTGGGCCTGCTGGCCGGCTTCGCGGCCCTGCTCTACGTGGCGCGGCTGCGCAACGTCGAGATCAACATCGGGACCACGGTGGCGCTGGAAGCCATCGCCGCGACCATTCTGGGCGGCACCAGCATCCGCGGAGGGGTCGGCAGCCTGCTGGGAACGCTGCTGGGCGTGGTCTTCATCCGGATCGTCCAGAACGGCCTGGTCCTGATCGGCGTCTCCTCCCTGTGGGAAACCGTCATCATCGGCGGCCTGCTGATCGTCGTGCTGACCGCCGACGCGCTGGGCAACCGCAATAATCGCAGAGACGCCTGAAATGACCTCTTCCGCCACCGGGACAACGACCGCCGGCTCGCTCCTCCACCGCCTGCAAGGCGATCCGCTCCAGGCCCGCCTGCTTCTGCTGCTGGGTCTCTGGGTCGTCTCCCTCGTCGCGATGAGCCTGCTGTCGCCCTATTTCCTCCAGGCGCGCACCGTTCCCTATCTGCTTCAGTACATCCCGATCCTGGGCCTGCTCGGGCTCGGCCAGACGCTCGTCATCCTGGGCGGCGGTCCCGGCATCGACCTGTCGGTCGGTTCCATCGTCTCGCTGGTCGGCGTCTTCACCGGGGCGCTGGTGGCGGCCGGGATCGGCGTCTGGCCCGCCAGCGCCGCCGGCATCCTGCTCGGCGCCGGCCTCGGCTTCGTCAACGGCTTCCTCGTCAACGTCCTGCGCATCCCGTCGCTGATGGCGACGCTGGCGGCCATGTTCGCGTTCGGCGGGCTGGCGCTGGCCTCGACCGGCGGGCGGCCGATCGGCGGCTTCCCGGAGGAGTTCGGCTGGCTGGGCCAGGGAACGACGTTCGGGATGCCCAACGCCTTCCTGTTCGTCCTGCTGCCAGCCGCCCTGGTGCTGCACGTCATGCTGACCCGCACCGTGACCGGCCGGCACATCGTCGCCTGCGGCAACGACGACCGCGCCGCCCATCTCGCCGGGCTGAACGTCACCCGGATCAGGATCGGCCTCTATGTGCTCAGCGGCGTGCTGGCCGCGGTCGGCAGCGTGATCTCCCTGTCGTGGTTCCTCGCGGCCAGGCCCGACGCCGGGCGCGGAATGGAGCTTCTGTCGGTCACGATCGCGGTGCTGGGCGGAACGCATATCGTCGGCGGCACCGGCGGCATCCCCGGCACCATCGTCGCGATCCTGATCGTGACGACGCTCCAGATCGGGCTGCAACTCGCCAATATCTCGGCCGCGTGGCAGCTGGGACTGATCGGCGTCCTGCTGATCGCCTCCGTCTCGACCACCGGCGTCTTCCGGCGGTTCCGGGGGATGGGATCTTGATCGCGGCGCCGGATGTGCTCTGCGTCGGCGACCTCGACCTCGACCTGTTCGTTTCCGTCCCCGCGATCCCCGGCTTCGACCAGAAGGTCGGCGGCCGCCACCTGGGCCAGATGCCGGGAGGGATGTCGGCCAACTCCGCCGTCGCCTTCACCCGCCTGGGCCGCCCGGCTCGCCTGATGGCCGCGATCGGCGACGACGCGGGCGGCGGCGAAGCGCTGATGAAGGTCGCGGCGGAGGGTGTCGACGTCAGCCACGTCGTCTGCCGCTCGGGCCTCAACAGCTTCATGTGCGTCGTCCTGCTCTCCCCCTCGGGCGAGAAATCGCTGATCCGGCTGGAGACGGACGCCTATCTCCCCAGGGTCGCCGACATCGTTCCCGCCGTCTTCGACGGCATCCGCCACGTCCACGTCACCTATGGCGACGCCGACCTGACGGAGTACGTCCTGCGTCAGGCTCGCGGCCGGGGCATCACGGCGTCGCTCGACCTGGAACCGCCCGACATCCAGCGCGCCCCGGCCCGCCTCGCCCCGGTGCTGGGACTGGTCGATACCCTCTTCGTCAACCGCGAAGCCTGGGTGTCCGCCGCCGAGGCGCTCGGCGTCCCGCTCGCCCCGGCGATGCTGAAGCAGGGCGACGGCGAGATCGTCGTGACGATGGGCGCCGACGGCTGCCGCCACATCTGCGCCGCCGGCCAGACCGCGGCGCCCGGCATCGTGCTGGACGCCATCGACACCACCGGAGCCGGCGACTGCTTCGCGGCGGCCTACATCGCGGCCAAGATGGAGGGCGCCGCCCTGCCCGGCCGCCTCCGCTTCGCCAACGCCGCCGCCGCCCTGGCGACTCTGGATTACGGCGCCCAGTCCGCCATGCCCCGGCGCCGGGACGTCGAAGAGTTTCTTGAATCGGAGGGACAGACCCATGCCTGAGCGCCGTTTCGAGCATGTCGAGGAGCTGAAGGCCGCCGGCCTCACTCCCCCGGACGAAGCTACCCTCCACTTCCTCTGGCAGATCGTGGACGAGGGCGTGCTCGGCGCCAGCCGCCACGTGGCGCTGGGCAACGAGTTGCTGCTCCACATCCTGGACACGGTGCCCAACTGCTGGGAGGCCCTGCTGCGCGCCCGCATGGCGGCCTGCTTCATCGCCCGCACCCGCGGCCACGATACGCCGGTGATCGGCAACAGCCTGAAGCTCCTGCTGGCGGGGCTGGACGACATCCCCGAAGCCGGACGCGCCGCCGAACTGCGCAGCCGCATCGGCAGCTGGAACGAGGAGGCGGCCGCCCGCAAGCGCCGGCTGGTCGCCTCGGCGGTCGCCCATCTGGCGCATGTCCGGGGCGTCATGGCCTTCGACTATTCCAGCACCGTTTCGTCCATCGTCCTTGCCATGGCCGCCGCCAACCGCTCGCTCACCGTCGTCGTGCCCGAAAGCCGGACGATCTCAGGCGGCGCCCGCTACCTGGAAGAGTTCATTCCCGCAGGCTTGACCGTCCGCTACCTGCCGGACGCCGCTGTCGAGTACGGCCTGGGCTTCTGCGACGCCGCCCTGTTCGGCGTCGAGACGCTGCGGAGCGACGGCAGCTTCCTGAACACCATCGGCAGCCGGATGATCGCGAAGCTGGCCCGCCTCCAGGGCAGCGAGGTCTATGGCTGCACCGACCTGCTCAAGCTGGACCTCCGCAGCTATTCCGGCTGGCGCCCCGCCCCGGCGCTGCGGTCCTACGACAAGCCCCTGCTCACCGGCCTGACGCTGCCCGGCCCCGGCTATGCCGTGACGACCGCGCCCGAGCTCGAAGTCATCCCGCCCGACCTGACCACCGCGATCCTGACCGAGCACGGCGCCGTACCGCCCCAGGCGATCTGGTCGCTGGGCCGCGAGACCTTCCCGACCGGAAACGCTGGAGCCTGACGATGAACGACGTGATGAGGCGGGAAATCGCCGCGCAGGCCGGAATCCTGGCGGATTGCCTGGAGCCCCTGAGCGCGCGCATCGGCGGCATCCCCCGCCCCGAGGGCTGGATCATGGCCGGCGGCTGCGGCGACTCGGCCTTTGCGCCCGTCGCCCTCAAGGGCTTCTTCGACGCGGTCGGCATCCAGCTCGAAGCGACCACCGCGATGCAGCTCGCCGGCTTCACCCGATACGTCCCCGGCGACGCCGTCGTCCTCAGCTCGATCTCCGGCAACACGCGGCGGACGGTGGAAGCGGCCCATGTCGCCCGGGCTTCCGGCGCCCGCGTCGTCGCGGTTACCTGCGGCGAGACCAGCGCGCTCGCGAAGGAAGCCGACGATGTCGTCGTCCTGCCCTTCACGCCGATCTCCCGCGTCACCCCCCACACCCTCGACTACCTCGTGACGGTGGAAGCCCTGGCGATCATGGGCCTGCACTGGATCGGCGAAAGCGCCGATCCGCTCATCGAGCTTTTCGCGCTGATGCCGCGCTGGTCGGAAGCCGCGCGCGATTTCGCGGAGGACGCGGTGTCCGCCATGGACCCGGCCGGAAAGATCTTCCTGCTGGGCGGCGGCCCGGACCTTGCGACCGCCAGTTACGGTGCGGCCAAGTTCCACGAGGCCGGCGGCATCCCGGCCATCGCGGCGGAAACGGAAAACTTCATCCACGGCATGAACTTCATGGCGGAACCGCCGGACAGCCTTTTCGCCGTCGCGACGGCGCCGCTGTCGATCCGGCGCGGCGCGGAGGTCGCGGCCAATTTCCGGTCGTTCCTGAAAAGCACCGCCCTGATAGAGCCGGAACCTTTCGACCAGGGACCGTTCGAGCCGGGCGGCTGGCAATCGGCGCTGGCGGCGCTGCTGTCCACCACCCTCAAGGTGCAGCACCTGTGCCTCGCCTATGCCGACCGCTTCGGCCTCGACGTGACGGCCCCGCGCGCCGGCCGCGACTTCGGTGACCAGCACGCCGAGATCCAGGCACGCATCATGGCCATGTGACGGACGCATTGCCCGCTTCCTTGACGATGCCGGCGAACGGGCGCTTGATCGCGCCCGAGCAAACGTCCGTTACCGTCAAGTCCAGGCCAATGACCGCTTCCGCCAGTTCTCCCGCCGGCCTGTCCATCGCGGTCGTGGCGCTCGCCGGGTCCGTTTCCCTCGCCGTCGCCATGGGTGTGGGGCGCTTCGCCTTCACCCCGCTCCTGCCGATGATGCTGAGGGACGGGACGATCGACATCGCGCAGGGAAGCTGGCTGGCGACCGCCAACTACCTGGGCTATCTGGCCGGCGCCCTGCTGTGCATGGTCCTGCCCCGTTCCTGGTCCGGAGCGGTGATGATCCGCTCCGGCCTGATCGCGACGGTGCTCCTGACGCTCGGCATGGCCTTGCCGCTGCCGGCGCTGTGGCCGCTGCTCAGGTTCCTTGCCGGCGTGGTCAGCGCCGTCGTCTTCGTGTTCACGGCGGGCTGGTGCCTGGCAAGGCTGGCCCGGCTCGGCGCTCCCGCCATGGCCGGGGCCATCTTCACCGGGCCGGGCCTGGGGATAGCATTGTCCGGACTGGCCGCGACGGTCATGGTCGCCGTCCACTGGTCCGCCGCGACCGGCTGGCTGGTCTTCGCCCTGCTGGCCGCCGTCCTCAGCGTCGTGGTCTGGCCCGTCTTCAAGGGCTCCGATCCGGCGGCGCCGCCCGCCCCGGCGACGGCCGCACCCTCTGCGCCATCGGCTGTCGGCGGCGGCGGAACGGCGGAGATGACGGTCTTCACCCTGGCCTACGGGCTGGCCGGCTTCGGCTACATCGTCACCGCGACGTTCCTGCCCGTGATCGCGCGCGAAGCGCTGCCGGGTTCCGTCTGGCTCGACCTGTTCTGGCCGATCCTGGGCCTTGCCGTGGTGGCCGGCGCCCTGCTGACGACGCGCGTGCCCGCCCGGTTCGACGCCCGGCTGGTGCTGGCGGTCTGCTACGCGGTCCAGGGGATCGGCGTGATCCTGACCCTGTTTGTGTCGTCCCTGGCCGGCTTCATCGTCAGCAGCGCCCTGGTCGGGCTGTTCATCACCTCGATCAGCTTCTTCGCGATGCAGGAAGCGCGCCGCCTCCGCCCGCACCACGCCGCGCGCTTCATGGGCCTTCTCACCGCCCTCTACGGCATCGGCCAGATAGCGGGTCCGCCCCTGACCGCAGCACTGCTCGACCGCCTGCCCAGCCGCGCCGAAGGCTTCGGCTGGTCGCTCGGCATCGCGTCGGCGGCCCTCGCCGCCGGAGCCTGCCTCTATGTCGTGATGTATGTCGTCTGGCCCCGCCGCACGGCGCGCGTCTGAAGAAATCGACCCAGATATTGCCGTTCCCGATCAGGGCGTCGAACGGCCGGAGCGTCAGGCTGGGCAAGGCAATCCCATTCGTTCCCGCCCTGGTTGCGAATGGAACGAACCGCCGACATTCCGCTTCTAAAGATAGCATTCAGGATTGGGGTCGACACGCCGGCTCCGTCGCTTATGATCGCCGTTCCGCTTGAGCCGGGCGGACGCGACAGGAGAAAACCGGGGGTCGGATGGCAATAGCGGAGCTACAGCGGATAAGGAACGCCTGTCCCCCGACCGATCCGCTTCACCGGATACTGTCGGCGCTGCTCGCGGCACTGGAGAAGCCGCGGGCCGAAGACCGTTCCCTTGCCGACATAGCCTATTCGTTCTGGTACCTGGGCGACGACGCCCTATGCCGTCACCTGCTGGAGAGCCTTGCCGACTGCGTCCTGTCGCCGGCGGAACTGTCGCAGATCGAAATCCTCGTCGCCACGCGCCATTGGATCGACGGCGGGATCCCCAGGACGCACCAGCTGCTCCAGAAGCAGGTCCGCTTCCTGTCCTCGCGGCCGCAGGCGCGCGAGATATCCTTCATCCAGTCGCTTGGGCGGCATCTCGTCCATCTGCTGAACACCTTCGTGCCCGACCGCTACCGGGCCGCATCCGGAACCGGTGCCGGAACCAGCCGCCGGCGGATCGACTTCATCGGAGATTCGCACGTGCTGGCCGCCGCCAACCTGATCCAGCCGTTCGGCGGGGAAACCTTCCAGGTGCGCGCCCACTACGTACCGGGGGTGAAACTCTGGCACGTGATCCAGGAACCCCGCCCGAAATACGCCGTCGGCATGGACAACGCCGTCGCCGCCCTGGCGGGAAGCCCCAGCTCGTTCGCCGTCTTCTCCGTCGGCGAGATCGACTGCCGCCCCAACGCCGGGTTCTACAACGCCATCCGGCGCGGCGAATACGCCGTCTCGGCCGTTCCGCCCCTGGTCGACCGCTATCTGGACCGCCTGGAAGGCTGGCGCCGGCAAGGTGGTTCGGACCGCGTCGGCATATGGGGCATCCCGGCCCCGCGGGAAGACGTTCTCGACCAGGCCGGAGCCGACAAGGCCCTGGTCCGCGACATCGTCGCCACCGTCAGCGACGCCCTCGCACGGGGCGCCGCCACGCGCGGCTACGTCCTTTTCGACCTGTATGCCCTGACCCAGCACAACGGCTTCGCGGTCGCCGGCCACCACATCGACCACGCCCATGTCGGAAGCCACGTCCTGGGCGCGCTGGCCAAGGACCGCCTTATCCGTAACCTGTAAGCACAGGCCGGCGCCGCTGGGCCTCAGTGATACCAAAGGCCGAAGAAGTTGACCGGTGAAGGTGCTCCTGCCGTAGGTCGGTCTAGAGCGAAGCGGCAGCCGACACAGACGCGCCTGCTTGTCGGCTGCCGCTTCGCTCTAGACCGACCTACGAAGCGAGCCATTCTTACAGGTCAGTCTTTCCGGCTCTTGGCCTGATACCGAGCCTCAGTGCCGCCGAGCCTCAGTGCCGGCTACCGAGATCCTTGGTCTCGTGCATCGCGTACAGGACGGAAGCGCTGAAGGCCAGGAAAGCTCCCACGATCAGCAGCAGATAGAGCACTTCACCCGTGTCCATATCGTCACCCGTTCGCCAAGGTGGACTTGAAGGCGGCAGGCGCTGCCGACGGCACTGTCCGGATGGCCCGCACCACCGCGATCAGGCCGGTCAGGACCAGCCCCGACGCCGCCAGCCCCGAACCCAGGACCAGAAGCCCAAGAACCACGAAAAGCAGCGTCTCCATCTCTACACCCATCGCTTGAAGCGCCTGTCGTCAGGCAGTGGAGACACGCTAAACCCGCACACGATGGAGGGCTTTGACTCAGGTCAAATCAAGCGCCGGGAATGCAGTTCCCCCCGCTCGAAAAAGTGCTATACCACTTTTGATCTAGGTTTGTCGGTTCACGGCCAGTAGCGCCGTATCCAAGGGAAGGGTATAGTTCTGCACCTATTGCTACTTGGTTATAATACTGATAAATACAGGGCATTTATGGAACGGCTTGCCGATATTCTTATTTCTCTGCGGGCGAATAACGCGTTTAAGTATACCTTCTGTGGCGTGGCGTTTCTGCTTGCGCTCTTTATCCGGCTGGCGCTGGACGGCGTATTGCCTCCCGGTTTTCCATTCCTGACCTTCTTTCCAGCGGTCATATTGTCGACGCTGCTCGCCGGCTTGTGGCCCGGTATCGTAAGTGCCGTGGTCTGCGGCCTCGTCGCGCTGTACTTCTTCATCCAACCCTATCATTCGTTCGAACTGGATTACGGCGCCGCCGTCGCGATGACGTTCTATTCCTTCGTCGTCGGCATCGATATCGCACTGATCCACGCGATCACCAGATCCCTGGAACGACTGCGTCAGGAACGCAACCGCAGCGCCGACCTGTCGCGCCGGGCGGAAATCATGTTCGCCGAACTCCAGCACCGGGTTTCCAACAACCTCCAGACCGTCGCCGGCCTGCTGCTCCTCCAGGAAAGCGAAGTCGAGGACCCCAAGGCGAGGCACGCACTTCAGGAAGCCCGCAACCGGATCACCCTCCTGGGGAAACTGCACCGCAAGCTGCACGACTCCAGTCTCGCGACCGTCGACTTCGGCGCCTTCCTGGAGGAACTGTCCCGTGACGTGATCCAGGCGGCGGGCGTGAAGGGCGTCGAATGCGCCGTCAGCACCAACGGCGTGGATGTCTCCCCCCGCCAGTTCATCCCGCTTGCGCTGATCGTGACGGAACTGCTCAGCAACTCCCTGGAGCACGGTTTTGCCGACGGCCGCTGCGGCACCGTCCGGATCGCCTGCGGCAAAGCCGCGACGCCGGGTGAGTTCATCCTGTCGGTGGAAGACGACGGCGCGGGCCTTCCCCCCGGCTTCGACCTGCAAAAGACCAAAAGCCTGGGCCTCTATATCGCCAAATCGCTGGCGCAGCAGATCGGCGGCAAGCTGAGCATGACCAACGATCACGGAACCCGCAGCACACTTCACTTCCCGGCCTTGGCCTGAATGCTTCGGAGGCCGCGGTCACCCCGATGCCTCAGCGACGGAATGTCAATCCAGGGCGGCATCGAAACTCGCTTCACCGGTCACCTTGGATTTCCGGTCCACCTGCACCTCCTTCGAACCCAGGACCTGTGCGGCGCCGGCCAGAAGCCTGCGGGAGTTCTCGAACATCGTCGCCATCTGCAATGTCAGCAGGAATATGCCGGCGAACACCAGTCCCGTATGCCTGAGCTGGACGCGCGCCAGCAGGTTGGGAATCGCCGAGGGCAGCGGTATGCGCATGACCGGTATCATGATCAGGATGCCGACCACGGCGCCGGCGATGATGTCCGATGGATAGTGATATCCCAGATAGATTCGCGGGAAGCAGATGACCACGGTCGTCCAGATATAGGCCGCAATGCCCAGTGCCCGGACCGCGAAGAAGAGCGCCGTCGAGAGTGCGAAGAACATCACCGCATGGTCGCTGGGGAAAGAGCTGAGTTCGACGATGCCGGGCGGATGGTCCCCGAAGGGTTGCAGGAAATCCAGCGTCGGTTCCTGCATCGGACGGAGCCGCCCCGGCAGCAGGTTCTGCATGGCGCGGGCGACGACGATGGCCAGCAGCGTTCCCCCGATACTGCGGAGCGCATGCAGTCCGGGCGCCGCGAAGTTCGGCCCGTTCCGCATCCACACCCACCACAGCAGGCCCATGATCACACCTCCCTTCAGGAGGTGATTGTCCGCGATCACATAGAGGGTCTTGTCGAACGTGAGGTCCAGGTTGCTGAACTGATTCAGCCAGCCGATCACCATCAGGTCGAAAGCTTGCATCGTAAAACCCTTTTACGCCACATACAGAACTAATTTATTTAAAATTACTTTTAACATACTCGTCCATCACTTTGATGTCATATAAACGTAATATTCCCACCCATCCCCAAAGTTGTCCGGGTCTATTCTTTATATGACCTTGACGGTGCCCCGCCTCTTCGGTCCGCTTGCTTTTTGCCCCGCAGGCGGGCGGTTCGCAGCCCGTCGTGGCACCCCCACCCCTCTGTTCCCGGACCCCTTCGTTTCGGCTTGTAGCCGTCGTTTCGCGGTATTATCTTCAATGTGTCCAATTCTCTACCGATCGGAGGATTTTTTGATTGTCGCTGCTTCCGACCTGGCTGAACGGCCGCGTGAGCTGATCCTGCCCCTGTAGGCAATCGCCGAACGTCGGGAAGTCCCGAACGCTTGGTGCGTTCCCGCGTCGGCAAGGATGTGTTCACCGGCCCGATACCAGCCGCAAGAGGGGTGCCCTTGGTGGCGCCTGTGCCTTCTTGTGCCTTCCGTACCCTGTGTACGGATCGGAAGCTTTGGTGAAGACCGAAATGACATCGAAAAATCCTGGTCTGGCCGATCTCGGCTGGACATCCTTCTTTCAGTCCCAGATCTCGGCCGACGACCTTGTCCGCTCTTTCCCTGTTCGCGTTCTGGCGGTTCATCGCGGCCGGCTGTGCGTGGCGGGCGATGGCGGTGAAGCGACGATCCCGCCCTATCTGCGCGACGCCGGGTCCGAGGAAGAGTATCCGACCGTAGGCGACTGGCTTCTGATCGACCGCGATACGCATCGCCTGGATCGCGTGCTGGACCGCGCGAGCCTGTTCAAACGCCGGGCACCGGGAACGGCGCGCAAACCGCAGCTGATCGCGGCCAACATCGACACGCTGTTCATCGTCTCCTCCTGCAACCAGGACTTCAACGTGGCGCGGCTCGAGCGCTATCTGGTCCTGGCGCGGGAAGCGGGTGTCACGCCGATCGTCGTGCTGACCAAGGCCGACCTGACGGACGAGCCCGAGACCTACGCCAAGGCCGCCCGCGCCCTGCGGCGGGGACTGCTGGTCGAAACCGTCAACGCGCTCGATCCCGGCGACATCGCCGCGATCAAGGCGTGGTGCGGTCCGGGGCAGACGGTGGCGCTGATGGGATCGTCCGGCGTCGGCAAATCGACGCTGATCAACACCTTGACGGGTGCTCCCGCGCTCGCGACCCAAGGCATCCGCGACGATGACAGGGGACGGCACACCACCACAGCCCGCTCTCTGCATCGCCTCGGGGAGGGCGGCTGGCTCATCGACACGCCGGGCATGCGGGAGCTGCAACTGACCGATACGGCGGCCGGCGTGGACGAGGTTTTCGAGGACATCGCGGCATTGGCCAAGTCCTGCCGTTTCTCCGACTGCGCGCACGGAGCCGAGCCGGGCTGCGCCGTGCGGGCGGCGGTCGATGCCGGAACGCTGACCCCCGAACGCCTCGCCCGCTGGCGAAAGCTCGCCGCCGAGGAGGCGTTCAACACCGAAACCCTGGCCGAACGCCGCACCCGCACCCGCGCGTTCGGCAAGATGGTTAGGTCGGTGCTGAAGGAGAAAGACAGGATGAAGCGGTCATGAGGAGGCGCAAGGCGTCACCTCTCCAGCAAACCTCGCCCGCGCGCCGGCAGGACCATCAGCGACGACCCCAGCCCTACCAGCAGGAGCGCTCCGACGACCGACATCTATTCTCCGCCGCCGCGATCCCAGGCGCGCCGGCCTTCACCCCCACCCCATGAGCGCGCCTGAAACAAGCCGCGCCCAAACAAAGGTCACGCCCGAAATGCCCCCCGACTCCGCCCCGGAGAAGCGGACGACATCGTCGTCCGCCGCGATGGAACTCGCCTTCGACATCCTCGGTATCCTGAAGGGCAAATCCCTTCTTCAACCATTGTGCAATCATTGCAATCGATGAAATCACCGATTAATCTTCGACGTGCATCTGTGCTCGGAGGAAGCTATGGCCAGCATTACGATCCGGAATCTGGATGACCATCTGAAAGCACGTTTGCGCGTGCGCGCCGCCCATCACGGTCATTCGATGGAAGAGGAGGCGCGGCACATTCTTCGTGCGACGCTGACTGAAGAGCGTCAACCGGCCATGAATTTAAGTGAAAGCATCCGCAGGCGGTTCGCTGCCTTGGGCGGTGTCGATTTGCCGGAACCTGAGCGTGAACCTCTTCGCGATCCGCCAAGATTCGAATGATGATCGTCTTGGACACCAACGTGTTATCCGAAATGATGCGTCCAGCGCCCTTCGAAAGGGTGTTGCACTGGATGGCGGAGCAACCGGCCACAAACCTGTTCACAACGACAATCACACAAGCCGAAATCTTCTTCGGTTTAGCCTTGCTTCCCGAGGGACGACGCCGAAGTAATCTTCTGATCGCAGCAGAGCAGATGTTCACCGAGGATTTTGCCGATCGCGTCCTGACATTCGATACTTCATCGGCCATCGAATTTGCGAGCATCGCCGCAACACGACGCAAGCAAGGACGCCCCACCGGAAATATCGACGCACAAATCGCGGCTATCGCCTTGTCACGTGGGGCTACGCTGGCAACCAGAAATGTAGCGGATTTTCAAGACTGCGGGCTCACGATCATCAATCCTTGGGAGTCATGATCAGGAGAACATAGGGGTGGATTGCATCCCGAAGGCGGGTTCTTCCGCAGCTTGCGTGGAAAGGCGCTGGGTATGCCGACAGTCAACGTGAACCAATGTCATATTGCTCCGATCGCGGCATCCAAGCTGCCGAAAACGGAGAGCCTGTTTGATTTGGAGAGCAAAGTGTTGATTTCCGGCAACTTGGCCGATTGTCGACGTAATATTGGGCCATGGGCCCAACCTACGATGCCATAACCCCGTAGGTTGGGCCCCTGGGCGAGACTGTCAGGAATTTCGTGTGAGGGCGGGCATACTGGG
>NZ_JCACHA010000599.1:0-17786 GCF_059503625.1 Skermanella sp. | reverse complement strand
GCTTCTCCGCCCTCGAGTTCCTGGCTGCCTTGCTGCGCCAGGAGATCTCCTGCGTTCGACGTCTCCTTCGTCATGGCCCCATCCTCCCAACAGTTGGGGCAGCCGACAAACCCGGGTTGGTTCATCCGTCGTGGCCACCAAAGCGATGGATTGTAGAGTGAACCTTCGGCTGGATGATGCGCTGGCGCCGCCTCATCCGCGACTACGAGCGCCGCTGCGACCTCGGCGAAACCATGATCCGCGTCAGCCTCGGCGCGCTTCTGCTCCGCCGCGTCGCTCACCCCTAACCATTCTCAAGCGGAGTCTAACGCGAGACCTGACAAGCGCGCCTCAGCCTGAAAGATTGCGCCTTTCCAACGCACTTCGTAATGATCCGCTTTTCCACACAGTCAGTGAACAAGTTGAAGCAAGCTCGGATCAGTTGCAGCAAACTCTGAAACGCTGACTGCCCTGCATGCGGAGTATGTGGCCGGCACGCTGGCCAGCCGCGTCCCAGCGCAGACCGCCGCCGACAACCCCCAAGCCGCAGGTGTCCTTATGTCCGACACCACTTCTCGAAGCCTCAGCTGATCAGGGGGCTATGGAAGCGGGGTGGGACCAGAGGCTCTTTGGGTTGCCTTGCGACCCAACTCAGCTGGCGAGCGGCGCTCGAGCGGCAGCCATGATGTATATCCGGACCGTCTGCACACAGCGATCATGTGCGATAAGTCCAGCATGGTCTGGCTTTCATTTAGCAGCTAATCTTGTTCGCCAATCGTCTGCGCGTAGCGTTTGCCATAGGGGTAAAAGAGCTCCTTTTTTCCATCCCGCCACGCTGCCTTTAAGTCGGGCGTGCCGATGTCCCAATCTGGCCGGCATTTCTTGAGGGTGGCACGCAAATCCTGGCGCAGTTCCTCCACCGTCGGGCGCCCGAAGTACCAGTAGCCCATGTAAATTTTATGGATGATCAGATTGGGCTCAAGCACCAGCGTATGTGGGATCATGGGGTTGTGGACTGGGTCGGTGTACTCGGCGATGTCGAGGTCTTTTTGAACCACACGCCGTGTGTCGGATAGAAAGGTCCAATGGGCCCCCAAACCGGTCCTGAACTCGTTGGTCTCCACGATGCTGTCGGTGCTGATGGTGACGAGCCGGCAATAGCTGACCTCGAGCTCTCGGTGGAGTTGGACCAGGCCTTCATGTTGCCGGCGGTCCTTTGGGCAGAAACCGCCGCGGCTGAGCACGAGGACCAAGGGATGCTGCCCTTGTAGGTCAGAGAGCTTCCGACGCTTGCCGGTATGGTCAGCTAACTCATAGTCGGGAAAGGCGGCTCCTGGGATGATGTCGGGGCGCATGACGGACTCCTTTGCTTCAAGGTCGCCCGGACGGCCCTTGTCGCCGGGCTCGACGTGTCGGTAGTCAGTACGGCGGCTGCCTTCGCTGCCGCTGGGCCTTCGCTGCGTCAGCCCACCAGGCGAGATCGTCGGCGAAGCGTGGGAATGCACGCTCCAGCGCCTGGCCGCTCTCGCCGGTCGGCTCGCCTTCCAGCGACAGGGTTTGCCCGATGGGGCCGACCGCGATCGTGCTCGAGACAACAATCATGCCCATCTCGGAAAGCGTGCCGTGCCACGCGGTAGCGGCCCGTGCGCCTGCCAGGCGGCCGGCCGAATAACTCACGATCGCGCCGGGCCGCCAGAACCACTCCTCAAGGAAATGGTCGGTAAGATTCTTGAGTCCGGGTTGGACGCCCCAGTTGTACTCGCCGGTTACGAAGATGAAGCCGTCGGCGCTGCGGATCTTGTCCGCCAGCTGCTCGAGAGCCGCCGGAGCTTCGCCCTTCGGATATTCCTTGTACATCCGGTCGAGCATCGGAAGGTTGATGGCCTTTGCGTCGATCAACTCGGCATCGTCGCCGCGACGCCTCAGCCGGTCGACCACGAATTCGGCGAGGCGGATCCCCACCCGATCGGACCGATAGGAACCGTAGAACACGAGAATGCGGTTGCTCATGGGATTTGCTCGACGGCCGGTTTCTGGCAGCGGCCGGTCCGCCGGCCGTCGGCGGACCGTCACTGGTGACGGAGCTGCCACCGCGGCCTCAGCGGGGCAGCGGCTTTCCGGCTTGCTCGCTGACGATGTACCCGGCGTACCAGTCGGGCCAGTCAGCGTCGTGCACGCCGGTCCGCTCCTCGTGTTCGCCATGCGCCGCCGCCGCGCGGCGGAGCGCAGCCGCAAGGTCGGTCACGGAGGCGAAGGTGGTCTCCGCCTCCACGCGGCCCGGGAGGCGCGTGGTGACCTCCTGCAGGAGCCAACCATTGCCGTCCGGATCGGTGAAGGCCGCATGCGAGCGGTAGCTGCGGTGCTCCGGATCCGGCCCGGCGATCCGGCTGCGCCCGAAGAGATACGGCTCATCGGTGCCCGTATAGGCGTCGTCGGCGCTGTGAAAGGTTTTGGTGACATCGACGCCGCGGCTGAGCAGCTCCGCGCGGGCCGCCTCGATGTCGGAGACGACGAGGTAGAGACCCTGGGCGGAGCCGGGCGCTGCCGCGGTGAGGTTCGTGCCGAATATGACCGAAGCGCCGGAGCCGGGCGGCGTGAACTGCACCGCACGCCAGTCGCTGCCAGAGGCGAAATCCGCATCAAGCCTCCAGCCCAGCCCGCCGTAGAACCGCTTGGCGCGATCGACGTCCGACACAGGGATGACGATGACCTCGAGCTTCATGTCCGGCGCCCGGTTGGTGGCCGTATTGACGGTGGTTGTCATGGTTCTTCTCCTCAAACAGGAAATCAAGGTTTCTGACGGAGTTCGTCCGAGTTCCTATGCAGCCCGGCCGCGAGCGGCATTGAGCTGCTTGCACTCATCCTAGTTGGCGGTATGCCCGTGATGGTTGGCCTGGGCCCTAGGCGGCACCGTGAAGGACAGCGTCACCACTTGCCCTGGAAAGACGGTGTGGTTGGCGTCGACCAGCTCGATCTTGACCTTGTGCTCACCAGGCGGAAGCCCGGCCACGTCGACCGTGTTGCTGTCGCTCGCATCCGCCCACCACCAGGGCAGGTCGTCGACGGTGATGTGCAGATGCCCGATGCGTGGCGAGACGGTGAGGGCGCCAGGTCCGAATACGGGCACGATCCGCAGGTTCTCGACCCGGTACTGGGCCTGGAAGATGCCAAGGGCAAGTGGCCCGGGCAGCGGCGGATCGACAATCAGCCGCGGCGAGGGTTCGTTTTGGATGGTGGCGTAGGGCGAGGCGCCACGAATCTCGCTCGCGCTCTGGGCCAGGGCGCCCGTGACGAGAAGGGTGCCCGCTGCGACTGCGGTGAGTGTTTTGGCGAGCTTGTTCATCGTGCTTCTCCTTTTGGTTTCTGTGGCGATGCCTGCTGGGGCAGCGCCGTCGGCAGGATAGTGGCGAGGGTCGGACAGGGATGAGGCCATCTCGGCGCGGGCCATGCCTGACCGTATTGCCGGGTTCAGGCCTTGCGGCCCGGCCTAGATCTGGGACAGCCCGCCATCGACGACGAGTTCCGCGCCGGTGACGTAGGAGCTGTCGGGGCTGGCCAGGAACAGCGCCGCGCGCGCAACCTCCTCCGCTTCGCCGAAGCGCTGCAGCGGGACCTGGGCCTCGACGCCCTCCGCCATGGCTTTCAGTTCCGCTTGGCTCAGGCCCATCTTGCCGGCGAAGGGCGTACTGGTCGGGCCGGGGCTCACCGCGTTAACCCGGATGCCGCGCGGCGCCAGCTCGGCGCCCAGAGACCTGGCCAGCGAGCGCACCGCCGCCTTAGTGGCCGAGAGGATCGACAGGCCCGGCACGCCGACCGCATTGAGGAAGGACGTGGTCAACACGACGCTGCCGCCCTTGCCCATCAGCGGCACTGCCTTTTGCACGGTAAAGAAGAGACCCTTGAAGTTGACCGCGAACTGCTCGTCGATGTTGGCTTCCGTGACCGCTTCGAACGGCGCGGCCAGGCCCAGGCCGGCATTGGCGAATACGACATCGAGGCGGCCGAAGCGCTCGCGGATCGCCTCGATCACCCGGCCGATCTCGGCCGGTTGCCGCAGGTCGGCCCCGAGGGCGAGGGTGTCTGGACCGATCATGGACGCCGCACTAGCGAGTCGGTCCCGGTCGTTGCCGACCACGACGACCTGCGCCCCCTCGGCGCGGAACAAGGCCGCAGCGGCGAGGCCGATGCCGGACGTACCGCCGGTGACGAGGGCAATCTTGCCATTGAGTTTCATGGAAATTCTCCTGACTTCAGTATGTTGCGAAGCCGGAGCGCGCGTTCCGTGACGAGAAGAATGACGGCAGGGGGAGGGCGCGACAAACGAGATGATCTGTGCAGCCAGGATAGATTATCTTTGGCGGCATGCGTGGCCCTGACCATCTCAACGCGCTCCGTGCCTTCGACGCCGCGGCGCGCCACCTCAGTTTCGCCCTCGCCGCGGAGGAGCTGAATGTCACGCCCGCTGCGGTCGGCCAGCTCGTCCGGCGGCTTGAGCAAGTCCTCGGCGTCGAGTTGTTCCACCGCGCCCAGTCCGGCCCGGCCCGGCTGATCCTGACGGAGGCTGCGAGAGCCGCGCTGCCCGACCTGCGGGCGGGGTTCGGGCATCTGTCGGCGGCCATGGACTGCCTGCGGTTGGCCAGGAAACGACAGACGCTCACCGTAACGGTGCCGATGGCCTTCGCTGATAAATGGTTGCTGCCTCGCCTCGAGACCTTCGGCCGCGCCCACCCAGGGTGCGAACTTCGGGTCGACACGCGTACCAGCCTGGTGGACTTCGCCACCGAGCCGGTCGATGTCGGTATCCGCTACGGGCGCGGCGTCTGGCCGGGCCTCGTGGCGACGAGGTTCGCTGCCGACCTGTTCTTCCCGGTTTGCAGCCCCTCGCTGCTCAAGGGGCGACATCCGCTCGTCTCGCCGGCAGACTTGCGCCACCACCAGCTCATCCACGATACGTCGATGCCCTCGGAGCCAAGATTTCCGGGTTGGCGTGATTGGTACGAGCGCGCCGGCCTCGCCACGACAGGGGCTGAACGTGGAGTGCGCATCGATGATTCCGCGGCCGCGTTTCGCATGGCGATTTCTGGAGGCGGCGTGGCTCTCGGCCGTACCACCCTTGTCGCGCAGGACCTAGCAGAGCAACGGCTCACTCGCCCGTTCGAGCCTGCGCTTGCCTGCGAACTTGCGTATTACGTGGTGTGCCGCCCGCAGGACGCGGAGGACCCGACGATCACGGCCTTCCGCGACTGGCTGCTCGAGGAGGCTGCCCGCGGAAGCCAACAGTAATCTGTCCGACGAGCTTCTTTGACATCCCGAGTGGATGTCCAAGCGAAAGCTGACGGGGTAGCCTGCCAGTCATAAAGACACCGGCACCAGCCCGCCAAGCGCGGTCAATCGCGTGGGATAGGCACCGCAGACAGGTCATCGGCGAAATAGCTTAAACGTTGAATTTTCTGGCTAGCGCTAAACACTTTTGGGTTGGAGGTGTGGCCCAACCCAGGTGTGGGAGCGATGTCCTCGGTTGGATGGGCTGCCCATCGGCGGGAACGGCGCCAAGCCTGACGGAGCCGGTACCGCTGACGGCGCTGCAAGATGCAGTCCTCAGAACCTTAGCCCGAGGGCGAAGCCGCCGAGGAGGTAGCAGGCGCCTGTAATCAGCACGATGCCGACCATGTTCAGCACGAAGCCACCACGCGCCATTTGCGCAATCGTGACGGCGCCGGTCCCGAAGACGATGGCGTTGGGCGGCGTGCCGACGGGCAGCATAAAGGCGCAGGTCGCGGCGAAGGCTGCCGGGATCAGCAGCGTCATTGGATCGGCGCCGATGCCGGCAGCCACACCGCCAAGCACGGGAATGAATGTCGCAGCAGTCGCGGTATTGCTGGTCACCTCCGTGAGGAAGAGGACGATTGCGCAGACGGCAGCCACAAGGAGCACGATCGGCAGCGTCCCGAGCCCGACGACCTGCTGGCCGAACCACTTGTCGAGCCCCGAGGCGGCGACAGCACCGGCAAGGCTGAGTCCGCCACCGAAAAGCAGCAGCACGCCCCAGGGCAAGCCGTCCTCTGCATCCTTCCAGGTCAGGACCATCTCTGTTCGCCCGCGTCCGGGCAGGACGAACATGGCGATGCCGGCGGCGACGGCGATGGCGGTGTCGTTAAGCTGGCCGAGCGGCCCTAATTGCTCACCCATGCCGGGAATGCTGGCGAGGACCCCCGGAACAACCCAGAGGAAGGCCGCTGAGGCGAACACGGCCAGCACCATCTTTTCGCCCTGGCTCAGAGGGCCAAGCTTGGTGATTTCGTCCTCGATCATCTGACGCCCACCTGGAACCTCGGCGACATCGAACGGGTAGAGTACGCGTGTCATCAGCACCCAGCCGATCAGGATGAAGACGAGAGCGAGCGGCAGGCCGACCATCATCCACTCGAAGAACCCGATGGTGCGCCCGAGCTCGGCTGCGGCGTAGCCGGCGACGATGGCATTGGGCGGGCTGCCGAGGAGGGTGCCGAGACCGCCCATGGTCGCCGACCAGGCAATCGCCAGGAGGAGGCAGACGCCAAACCGCTTGATGTTCTCATCGTGGATGACGTCGACCTGGCCAGGCCTATGATGGTCATGCCTACGATGATCATGCCCGGGGGCCGCAGGCCCGCCGCGCCGCTCCACGACGAGGGCCAGTACGGAGAGGCCGATCGGTAGCATCATCAGCGTCGTCGCGGTGTTCGAAACCCACATGGACATGAAGCCGGTTGCCAGCATCAGCCCGAGCACGATCCGGGTCGGCTCGACCCCGACCCGGCGCAGGGTGAGGAGTGCGACGCGCCGGTGCAGGTTCCACTTCTCCATCGCAATGGCGATCAGGAAGCCGCCGAGGAACAGGAAGACGATGGGACTGGCGTAGGGCGCGGTCGCCTCCGCGACGGTCCGCTGCGTCAGCATCGGCAGCAGCACGATCGGCAGGAGCGACGTGGCCGACAGCGGAACCGCCTCGGTCATCCACCACACTGCCATGAGCGTAGCGATCGCGGCCACCCAGCGCGCGTCGGAGGACAGCCCCTCCGCGCCCGCCATGGCGATCCAGACCAGAGCCGCCGCACCGAGCCCAAGGGCACGCAGGCCCCAGACCAGCGCGGCTGAGCGCAGGCCGGGTGCGGCATCTTCGGCATACTGCTCGTACTCGCCTTGTTGACGCGGCTGCTCTGCCATCTGCCTATCCTCTCATTCTTCCAGATCCATGCCGGCGTGCCCTGTCGCCGCTTACGAACATCGTGTGGCAGCACCCTGCAGCTGGTCGTCTACGCTCAAGTACCCGACGGGAACGCTTGCACTACTCCGTTCTCCTGTTAACAGGATCTAATCTGGAGCTCGGGCCATGTAGCTGACGGCTGCTGATTCCCGGACCGCTCCCGGAAGGGAAGTGCGGCAGCCGGCGTCTCGTTCCAAGTCTTGATGATCCTCTCCTCCACAACCGCGCCAGGTATGCAGCATGATTGTGCCTCGAATGGCAGCGATCGTCTGCGGCCGCTGGCGTCCATCCGCTTCCGGACCGTGGACCGCGCGGGACGGTTGGGGCTGGCGGGCCCTGTGGTGGATGACATCGTGCGGATCTGCAAGACCGGGCCCGGGATCGGCCACGTACTCACGCCGCAACGGCCCGATCTCGAGGCGGAAGGCACCGCAGCTCATTGGCATGCCATCTGCGGGCATGCCGGTCACGGCGACGGTACCGAGCGGGATCGGCAGCAGGGTGCCGAGGTCGCCAGATGCGCCACCTACCTCGTCCGTGGGCCGGGGCTGGATGAGCTTCATGCCTCGGCCTTGGCGGGAAGCCGCACGCGATCGCCGCCCTCACGCTGCAGCAGGCCCGCGCGCTCCAGCCGGGCGAGCGCCCGGTAGGTCGCCTCGTGGGAGAGACCGAGTTCGGCTGCGAGCGACTTCCAGGACCGCCCAAGGCGGCGGGTGCCGTTGGGTTCGGGTGGGAGCGCGTGCAGCACGTCGAGCAGCCGGTCGGCGGCATGCGGCATGGCGAGGCGCTCGGCGCGAGCACGCTCGGCGACGAGCCGAGCCGCGAGATGCGCGGCGACGCGCCATGCGAGCCCCGGCTCGGCCTCGGCTGCTTGGCGCAGTTCGGCGGCCGAATGCACCGTCACGAGGCTCGGGACGGTGGCGACAGCGTCGCAATGATGGTGGCTCTCGAACAGGCTGGCCTCGGCGAAGGTCCCGCCCGGTCCGGCCCGGTGGAGAATGAGGCGGCGCCCTTCGGGCGAGGTGCGGACGAGTTCCAGCACCCCCTTGCGCACAAGGACGAGGCCGAGGGCGGCGTCGCCGGTGTGGAACAGCGCCTCGCCATGGGCGAGGCGGCGGTCCTGGCCGGGAGGCAGCGCTTGGAGGAAATCAGCGTCCATGTGACCGCAATCATACTAGGCGCGTTTGGTTCCGCACTACCCGCTTCCGTCATGACCTCTTCAACCGCACAACTGATTGCCGCCCTGGCCCTCGGCCTCGCGCTGCCTGCTTCAGCCCAGCACGCGGGGTCGCACCGGGGACACCATCACCACGGCGCCGGACAAGGCGGTGCCTCGACGCAACCCTATGCGGGTCTGGAGGGGCGCCGGACCAAAGCATTGTCCGAGGAAAACACAACGGCTCTTCTTGAGGGACGAGGCATGAGCCTCGCTCTTGCGGCAGAACTGAATGGCTATCCGGGGCCCATGCACGTGCTGGAGCACGCGGAGGCTCTGCGCCTGACCCCTGCTCAGCGGGCGACGACGGAGGCCTTGCGCGACCGCATGGCCGGCGAGGCCCGGATCCTCGGCGCCCGGATCGTGGCGATGGAGGAGGAACTCGACCGAATATTCGCGACCGAGGCTGCGGAGGCGGCGAGCCTTGCGGTCCTGACTGCCTCGATCGGCGCATTGAGCGGCAGGCTCCGCGAGGTGCACCTAGTCACGCACATCGCCATGCGCGACGCGCTCGAGCCGGAGCAGCGGGCGACCTATGCGCGCCTGCGCGGCTACGCCGGAGGACGTTGAGGCCGCTGCCGCATCTTCACGGGTTATGCTCGTGTCCCGCCCAACCAAACCAGAGAGCCACCATCCGCTGCCCCGCCGAAGCTGGGTTCGGCATGCGCGATAAGGAACTTCACCTGCGGGCTCCACACGGTTCCTCGCATGGCGGCCGAATGTGGCCTAAGGACTACAACAAGATCCACGATCGGGCCGGAGGTTGCCGTCATGCTGATCGCGTTCGGCGGGTTGCCGGGAACCGGCAAGACAACGCTCGCAACCCAGCTCGCCCGGGAGTGGCGCGCGACCTACCTGCGCATCGACACCATCGAACAGGCGCTGCGCTCGTCGGGTATGCTGAAGGGCGATGTCGGGCCATTCGGTTACATGGTCGCTTATGCCCTGGCCGAAACCAATCTCCGCCACGGCCAAAGCGTGGTGACGGACTGCGTCAACCCGCTGGCCGTGACACGCGCCGCCTGGCGAGCGGTGGCGCAAGCGACGTCCTCGCCCATTGTCGAGATCGAGATCGTCTGCTCCGACCCCGCCGAGCACCGCCGGAGGGTGGAGGCGCGCGGAAGCGACATACTCGGCCTAGTCCCACCGAGTTGGGACAGCGTGCAGAGGCACGAGTACGAGGCCTGGGACGAGCCGCGGCTCGTGCTGGACACTGCGGGCCGCACCGTCGCGGACGCGGCGGCCGAGCTCCGCTTGCGCATTCGCGGCGCCCTGCGCGAGTGACCGCGAAAGCAATTCTACCGTCGTATCCGTCGCCATGCACCCAGGCGAGCATGGGCGATCGGGTGAACGCCGTGCACTCCGTACAGGCAGGCAGAGGTATCGAGGCTGCGATGTACCAGCATGTCCTTGATCGCATGCGGGAGCGGGGCGCAATGGCTGCCGCGGTCGGTACCCGCCTGGCCTCGCCGCTATTGACGGCCCAGCCTTTTCCGCGACTGCGCCGCAGACTTCGACCGGATGACCCGCGCCTCATTCCTGCTGATATAGGTTAGCCGGGCAAGCCGGGGGAGGGATGGACCCGGCGTTTGCCGGCAAACCAACCGTTGTGCCCGCGCAGGCTCACCAACAGTCGGGGCGAGGGCGCGACCGGTGAAAGGCCCTTGGCCGCCACCTGCTGAAGGTCGAACGCGCTGAGCTTCCGACGGAGAAGGGACAGCTTCAGCCGCTCCTGCCGGCGACGGTTGCGCTTGCGTCGCGGCCAGCTTAGTCTCAACGCCAACAAACACGAATCAACGGGGATCTTCATTCCCGTGGCCTGGAAGTGCGGCAGCAATTGGCTCGCGGGAATACTGCTTGCCCTTTTGCACGCCTTGGGTTGGTTGAGGCAGGAAACGTCCGAGGGTTCCATGATCGATCGCGACAAGAATGATCGCATTGTCCACGAGATCGGCGGCGCGGCAATCCGCCGACGGCACATCGTCCGCGCGGGCTTGACAGGCGCGACGCTTGCTGCGGTGGCCAGCCTCCCGACAGGCGCACGGGCACAGCGGGCTGAATTCCGCTTCCGCATGCAGTCCTTCCTTGGGCCGGGCACGACCGAGTGGGACGTCCTGGTGCCCCGCTACATAAAGCGCGTGTCCGATCTCTCCAATGGGCGGATCCAGATCCAGGCTTTTCCACCAGGCGCGCTGGTGCCGACCTTCGAGATGCTGGACGCAGTGGGCAAGGGTGTCGTCGACATCGGCTATGGTGCGCAGGTTTACTGGAGGGGGAAAATCCCCTTCACGCTTTGGACCTGGGGCATTCCCTTCGCATTCTCCGCCCTCGACCACTACGACTATCTTTGGCACGAAACCGATTTGATCAATATCGTCCGCGCGGCCTTCGCCAAGCACAACGTGCATTTTCTCGGGCCCGTCTATTCCGATGAATGGGGTGCCACGATGTCGCGGCGGGAGCTGAGGCGGCTCTCCGACTTCAGCGGCCTCAAGATCCGCAGCTTCGGCTTGGGAGCCGAGATCTGGAAGTCGCAAGGAGCCAGCATCGTCACGGTCCCTGGCGAGGAGCAGTACACCGCCATGTCTACCGGTGTCATCGACGCTTCCAACTGGGGCTCGCCGGACGGCTTCGTGGCGGTGAAGCTGCACGAGGTTGCCAAGTTCTATCTCGGTCCCTCCATTATCAAGTTCGACATGGAGGACCAGTTCATGAGCATGCGGGCCTACAACCGCCTGCCGGACGACCTGAAGGCGGTGATGAACCTGGCGACCCGCATCTACGCGGTCGAGCGTGCCACGACTTCGACAATCAACAGCGCAAAGGCTGTAGCCGTGATGCGGCAGGCGGGGGTTAAGTTCTCTTCCCTCCCGGCGGAGGATCTCGTTGCGATGAGGAAGATCTCGAGCGAGGCGCTCGATCGCATGGCCGGGAAGGATGAGGACACCCAGCGCGTGCTCAAGATCATCGCCGAGACGCGTGACACCCTTGGACTGCGCCCTGCCGAGATCTGATCGCGGCTGACCATCCCAAGGCCCTGCCGCACCGGCCATCCGGTGCGGCTCTCCGGGGCCGCCCCGTGCTGGGCAAGGGACCTTCCCAAGGATGATGCGATGAAAGCCTACCGGCTGATCGTCCAGGCGATCGAGGCGCTGAACGGTGCCATCGGGCGTGTGACGGCTTTGTCCATCCTTGGCCTGATCGGGATGGTCGTCTGGGAGGTGTTCCAGCGCTACGTGCTGCAGGCCCCCACCACCTGGAGCAACGAGCTCGTCGGCTATGTCTTCGCCGGATACATCCTGCTCGGCGGCGGCTACACGCTGCTGCACCGCGACCATGTTGCGATGGATATCGTCTATGCACGGCTCAGCCCGCGCGCGCAGGCAACGCTTGACGTTCTGACCGCCGGCTTCGTTATCATCTACTGTGCCGTGCTGCTGCGCGAAACCGCGGTGATGACCTATGAGGCCTGGGAGACCGGACAACGCGCCAGTTCGGACTGGAGCCCGTCGCTGTTTCCCGTCTACCTCGTCCTGCCGGTCGGCGCGGCGCTGATCCTGCTTCAGGCTATCGCCAAGCTGGTGCGCGACCTCCACATGGCCTTTACGGGGCAGGTGCTGCTTCCCGAGCCCAAGGGTATGTCGGAAGAGGAGCCGGCGTTGTGAGCATCGAACTCATCACAGTCCTCCTTTTCGGATCCTTCCTACTCCTGATGGTGGCCGGCGTTCCACTGGTCTTCTCGCTCGGTGGCTCCGCGGTCATCGGCACCTACTTTCTGTGGGGGCCGGACGCGCTCTACGCCGTCGGCATCCGCACCTTCAGCTCGGCCACCAGCTTCGTCCTTCTGGCGATTCCGATGTTCATCTTCATGGGGGCGATGCTCGAGCGCTCCGGGATCGCCAGTGATCTCTACATGATGATGCAAAAATGGCTCGGCGCAGTCCGCGGCGGCCTGGCCGTCGGCACCGTCCTGGTCTGCACCATCTTCGCCGCGCTCGTGGGCGTCAGCGGCGCCGCCACCGTGACAATGGGGCTGGTGGCGCTGCCGTCGATGCTGAGCCACAACTACGATAAGGGAATCAGCCTTGGCTGCATCGCGGCCGGCGGTGCGCTCGGCGTGCTGATCCCGCCCAGCGTTCTCATGATCGTGCTCGGCCTCTACACCAACACTTCGGTGGGGATGCTGTTCATGGGTGGGATCTCCGCGGGCCTAGTGCTCGTCGCCCTGTTCATCATCTACATTCTGGTCGTGTCTGCCATCTGGCCAGATCTCGGCCCGGCGGTCCCGGAGCATGAGCGCGCGAGCTTCCCTGAAAAGCTCCTGGCCTTGCGCTCCGTCATCTTGCCGATCCTGCTGGTTGGGGTGGTTCTCGGCAGCATCATCGCTGGCGCTGCAACGCCGAGCGAGGCAGCCGGCCTCGGAGCCTTCGGTGCGATGCTCTGTGCACTCGTGAGGGGGCGGCTGACCTGGCCTGCCGTCTACGAATCCTGCACGATCACGCTGCGGCTGAGCTGCATGGTCATGTGGATTGTCTTTGCGGCTGCGATCTTCACGTCACTTTACGCAGCAGTAGGCGCCGACCAGCTGGTCCGCGACGCGCTGTCGCTGCTACCCGGCGGCAGGTGGGGCGTGTTGATCGGCATGCAGGTGATCTGGATCGTCATGGGATGCTTCCTCGATCCCATCGGCATCATGATTCTCACCGCGCCGCTCTTCTTCCCGATTGCAACCCAGCTTGGGTTCGACCCGGTTTGGCTTGGCGTGCTGTTCGTCGTGAACATGGAGATGGCGTTTCTCACCCCGCCTTTCGGCTTCAACTTATTCTACTTGCGCAGCGTAGCGCCGCCAAATGTGACGATGGGAGACATCTATCGCTCAGTTGGTCCCTTCGTGGCGATGCAGGCACTCGCGCTGGCCCTCATGATGATCTTTCCTGGGCTGATCACCTGGCTCCCCAACGCGCTGATGCGCTGAAGGCGCGATCTACTCGGCGCGCGCTGACCAAGCCGGGCGAAAGACGCGATGTCCAGGCCTCACCCCACCTGCGGCGCGCGCAGGAGGTGTCGACAGATCTCCCGGTGGGTGGCGGGTTCGCACGCCCTGGTTGGGCAGGGGGATACCGGCCGCAGGCTGGAGGATGAAGCGGTTGCCGCGATGCCAATCTGTCTTGTCCAAAGACGCATCCCGCAAGTGGCGGCGGCCGATGCTTACGACGGGCCGGAGCCGTACGGGTGACCTTGAAATCATGTCGGCCAGCCCGCGCTGCTCGTGGACGCCGAGATGGGCGGTTCACCAGCCCGGGTCGAGTAGGAATGCGGCCGGCTCGCCCTGTCCCTGTCGCTGATCCGGCGTCTGCAATAGGGCGACCGGCAGCTGGCAGGACCATACAAAGCCCCACCAGACCGACACGCGCCCGCCAAGCAATGCCAAATTAGGGTGCCACGTCCGAAAACAGCAGCCTGATGAGCCGCTGGCCATGCGGAGTGGATCAGTCTCGGGCGAGCTCCGCCTTGATCGTGTTCGTTGCGGTCAGCACCACGCCGATGGCCGCGATACGCTGTCACGACGTCGTCTCCAACGGCCTGAAAGAGGAGCCGGAGACGTCCATCCCGCTTCGGCGGCCTCGACATCGCCTTCTGCAATGCTGGTGGACTCGGCCAGATAGACCCGGTCGTCGAAATTGCTGCCGCCGAGTTCGCCAATTCGGTCGAGCTGAACCTGATCAGCGGCTTCCTTGACGCGAAGCACCAAATTCCGCTCATGCTCGACCGTGGCGGCGGCAGCGTGATCTTCACCGCGACCTTCGTCGGCCACACGGCCGGCTTCCCCGGGGTCGCGGCCTATGCCGTGGGAACGTCCGGGCTGATCGGGCTGACCCAAGCCCTGGCCGCCGAGTTTGGTTTGTGCAAGGTGCGCGTGAACTCGCTGCTGCCGGGCGCGGTGGACACGCCCGTGTACCGCGAGATGAACGGCAGCGACGAGACGCAGGCCTTCATCACGAGGCTGCACGCCCTCAAGCGCGTGGCCACGTCAGAGGAACTGGTGCGAAGGGCGCTCTACCTCGCCTCCGACGCCTCGTCGTTCACGACCGGCACCGCTATGGTGGTGGATGGCGGTGCTTCCATCGCCCGGACGTGAACAGTGCCGGGGTCTGCACGGGATGTCCCTGGGTGGGCCGCGGCGCGAGAATTGCCGACGTTCTAGGCGACGCCGCGCCGATGCGGGGCCGAGGGAGGAATACGACGATGCCTTATGTGAACGTGCAGGTGACAGCCGGGCTGAGCCGGAGGGACAAGGAAGCGCTCGTCGGGGAATTCACGGATACGCTCGTCCGCGTCCTCGGCAAGCGCCCGGAGCACATCCACATCGTGATTCAGGAGATCGCCGAGGAGAACTGGGGCTTTGTGGGCATGTTGACCGACACCTACCGTGCCTCGACAGGTGTCCTGTCAGCGCCGGGGGCGGATCACGGCGGCGACTGAAGAGGCTGTCGGCACCGCGGCTCGGGGCCGCCAGAGCGCATCGCAGCCCTGCGGCTACCTGAAGAGATGGCGTACGCGCTCAAGTACGATGCCGAACTCCAGCCTGATGCTGGAGCAAACTTTGATCGGGTGGGATCACCTGATCGGAGTGGTTTGCTCGACCAAGCAACAGGCGAGAGCGGGTTTCGTGAGCCAGGTCGAACGGAAACCGCTCTGTAGCCGAGATTGCCGCAGGTTCAACGGGCATCGGCTGTTTCCTGGCGGCCGTCCTCCCCGATTGCGGCCGCAGCGTCGGGGTTGAGGGCCTTGCCCTTGCGCTGCGGAGCGGTCAGTGGCGCGGGCTCCGGCGTCACCATGTTGCCCCGGATCAGCGCCCTCCCTGCCTTGATGCCGCCGATGATCTGCATCTCCAGGCGCTTCCCGTCGCGGCGACGGACGTCCTGCATCGTCTCCGCTGCCTCGTCATCCTCGACGCCCAGGCCGACAAGGACCGCGTGCCCGAAGACCAGCGCGGACTCAAAGGTCTCGCGGATTTGGTACTCCACGCCCGCCTCGACAAGCCGGAGCACATGGCCGCGGTCGAAGGCCCGGACGTAGAGCCTGGCCAGCGGGAACTCCGCCTGGCAAAGCTCCACGATGCGATCCGCCGTCTCGGGCTTGTCCACGCAGACCAGGATGGCCTCGGCCTCCGCGGCGCCCGAGGCGCGCAGCACGTCGAGCCGCGTTCCATCGCCGTAGTACACCTTGAACCCGAAATCGGCCGCGGCCTGGATCATCTCCACGTCGGTCTCGATGAGCGACACGTCGAAGCGATGTGCGAGCAGCGGCTGGCTAACCACCTGAGCGAAGCGCCCGAAGCCGATGACGAGGACCCGCGCATGCAGGCCCTCCGCCATGTCGACCCCGTCAAGGGCTGCCGCCTTGCTTGGGATGAGGCGGTCGGCCCCGATGACGATGAGGGGCGTCAGCGCCATGGACAGGATGACGATCGCGGTCATCATGGCCGCCGTCTCTGCGTCGAACAGTCCGGCTGCGAGCGCGGCGCCGTAGAGAACGAAGGCGAACTCGCCACCCTGAGCGAAGGTCGCTGCCCGGTGCAGGGCCTCGTCGTGGTCCGCCTGGAACAGCCGGGCGATGCCATAGATGCCGAGGGACTTCACCGCCATGAACAGCACCACGCCGCCGAGAACGACGGACCAGGCCGCGATGACCACCGTGAGGTCGAGCGACATGCCCACGCTCAGGAAGAACAGGCCAAGCAGGATGCCGCGGAAGGGCTCGATATCGGCCTCGAGCTGGTGGCGGAAGGTGGACTCCGAGAGCAGGACGCCCGCGAGGAACGCACCCATGGCCATGGACAGCCCGCCCCACTGCATGAAAAGCGCCGCGCCGAGGACGACGAGCAAGGCAGCCGCCGTCATCACCTCGCGTGCGCCGGACTTCGCGAGTAGTCGGAAGAACGGGTCGAGCAACCATCGCCCTGCCCCGACCACCACGGCAATGGTAGCCACGGCAATGGCGACCGACAGCCAAGCAGGCCGCCCGTCATCCACCTGCGCCCCGGTGGCAGAGGCGAGGAGCGCCACCAGGGCCAGCAATGGCACGATGGCGAGATCCTCGAGAAGCAGGATGGAAACCGCGCGCTGCCCGGCAGGGGTCGCCGTCTCACCCCGTTCGTCCATCATCTGCATGATGACCGCCGTCGAGGAGAGCACGAAACCGGAGGCGGCGATGACGGCCACAACCGGCGCCACCCCGAACAGCATGGCGACCCCGGTCAGGAGGGCGACGCAGGTAAGCACTTGGGCGAGGCCGAGGCCGAAGATGGCGCCGCGCAGCGCCCAAAGCTTGGCCGGGCGCATCTCGAGCCCGATCAGGAAGAGAAAGAGCACCACCCCGAGCTCGGCGATGTGCAGGGCGGCCTCCGGGTCGGAAAGGACGCCGAAGCCGAATGGCCCCACGGCCACCCCGGCCGCCAGATAGCCAAGCACCGAGCCGAGCCGGAGCCTCCGGAACACGGGCACCGCAGCCACGCCCGCTGCCAGGAGGGCCACGGCCGCTCCAAGCTCAACCCCACCGCCCTCTGCCGCCATGCCGCCCCCCTGCCGCTTTGCCGCCAAGCCGAGGCGGAGATGGTTTCGCTACAGTCCCGGCCAAGGGGGACGATTCCAGCAGGCTAGCCGAAGCGTCGAGCGCGTCGACCAAAAACCGCGTTCAGCAGCGACCGAACAGCCTGTCGACCAAGACCCGGACAGCGAGTGCCGCACCCGTCAGCGCAATTTGGGGCAAAAGGTGCCTCTGCCCGAAGGTTGGAGCGGCGAAGAGCGTGACGCCCACAATCAGAGTGGCCGCGGCCCTGTACCCCACTGCCTCAAGGATGCTCGGGACCGGTCCGCGGTGCTTCGGAATTCCGACCATGGCCGAGGCGCCGAAGGCAAGGAGTAGTTCGCCACGGTCGCCGCAAGCGCCTGCATCCGGACGCAGGGCTTCCTGCCCGGGCAATCCTTGCGGATGAAACCCTCGCCCGAGAGGGCGGCCGCAGAGGATCGATGGATATGGCTGATACTTCCGGCCCGGGGTTGGTGAGCTCCAATGGGGACCGCGCGCTCCGCTTGGTGGCTCGATCAGGCTGGCGTAGACACGTCTGCCCAAGCCGTAGCTCTTGCAAGATACCGCCTCAAGGTGGACCCCATGCCGGCCGCTGGCTTCCCCGTTGAGGGACAACCTGCTTGCCCCGCACGCCCCCGCCCTCCGGTTGCCGGGTATCCCGTCGGACCCGATCTTTTGCCATGCGGCCATGGTGGACAGCTAGATGTTTGGTCCCGGGATTTTGTGGTGCGGGTTCTGGATGCATCTAAACGG